>JBEIQK010000158.1:0-10433 GCA_040376505.1 Alphaproteobacteria bacterium
CATGGTCGCCGAAGACGTCGACTACATCAACGCCCACGGCACCTCCACGCCGGCCAACGACGGCAACGAGACCCAGGCCATCCGCACGGTCTTTGGCGCCCACGCCGACAAGCTGCTGGTCTCCTCCACCAAGTCGGTCACCGGCCACCTGCTCGGCGCCGCGGGCGGCATCGAGGCGGTCTTCACCGTGCTGGCCCTGGCCCAGGGGGTGGCTCCCCCCACGGCCACCCTCGAGAACGCCGACCCTGCCTGCGATCTCGACTATGTCCCCCGCGAGAGCCGCGCCGCGCCCTTGCGCGCCGCCCTCTCCAACGCCTTTGGCTTCGGCGGCACCAACGCCGTCCTCCTCTTCCGCCGCCTGGACGCCTCGGAGGGCTGATGCGCATCGTCGCCGCCTCGGATCACGCTGGACTCGCGCTCAAGGCTCAACTGGTCGAGGCCCTGCGGGCCCGCGGCCATGAGATCACCGACCTGGGCACCCACGACGGCAAGTCGGTGGACTACCCCGACTACGCCGCCCTCCTCGGTGAGAAGGTCGCCGGCGGCGAGGCCGCCTGGGGGCTGCTCGTCTGCGGCACCGGCGTCGGCATGTCCATCGCCGCCAACAAGGTGCCCGGCGTGCGCGCCGCCGTGGTCTCCGAGCCCTTCTCGGCCCGGATGGCCCGCCAGCACAACGACGCCAACGTGCTCTGCCTCGGCGAGCGGGTGGTGGGCGGCGGGCTGGCGCTGGAGATCCTTCACGCCTGGCTGGAGTCCACCTTTGAAGGGGGCCGCCACCAGCGCCGCGTCGACAAGATCGGGGCGCTGGAGCCCAACCGGGTCTGAGCCCAACAGGAGTCCGCCATGTTCGCGCACCTCGCCGCCACCGACCCCGAGATCCTCGCCGCCATCCAGTCCGAGATGGGCCGCCAGCAGCATGATCTCGAGCTGATCGCCTCTGAGAACCACGCCAGCCTCGCCGTGATGGAGGCGATGGGCAGCTCGCTCACCAACAAGTACGCCGAGGGCCTGCCCGGGGCGCGCTACTACGGCGGCTGCGAGTTCGTCGACGGCGTCGAGAACCTCGCCCGGGCCCGGGCGCGCCAGCTCTTTGGGGTGCCGGGCTTCGACATCGGCTGCAATGTGCAGCCCCACGCCGGCGCCCAGGCCAATTCCGCCGCCTTCCTGGCTCTCATGAAGCCGGGCGACACCTTCCTCGGCCTCGACCTCAGCAACGGCGGGCACCTCACCCACGGCTCCCCGGTCAACAGCTCGGGGCTGCTCTACCGGCCGGTGCACTACCACGTCACCGCCGACGGCCTCATCGACATGGACGAGGTGCGCGACCTCGCCCGCAAAGAGCGCCCCAAGCTCATCGTCTGCGGGGCCAGCGCCTACCCGCGCTTCATCGACTTCGCGGCCTTCCGCGCCATCGCCGATGAGGTGGGCGCCCTGCTGATGGCCGACATCGCCCACATCGCCGGCCTCGTGGCGACCGGGCTGCACCCGCACCCCTTTCCGCACTGCCATGTGGTGACCAGCACCACCCACAAGACCCTGCGCGGGCCGCGCGGCGGCATCATCCTGGCCGAGCGCGACCGGATGAAGGCCATCAACTCCGCCGTCTTCCCGGGCACCCAGGGCGGCCCCCTGATGCATGTCATCGCCGCCAAGGCCGTGGCCTTCAAGGAGGCCCTGCAGCCCGAGTTCAAGACCTACCAGCAGCAGGTTTTGGCCAACGCAACCGCGATGGCCGGCCGCCTGCTGGAGCGCGGCGTCAAGCTGGTGAGCGGCGGCACCGACAACCACCTCATGCTGATCGACCTCTCCGACGCCCCGGTGAGCGGCAAAGAAGGCGAGGCCTTGCTCGGCGGCGTGGGCATCACGGTCAACAAGAACACCGTGCCCCGCGAGCGCCGCAGCCCGATGGTCACCTCGGGCGTGCGCGTGGGCACCCCGGCGATGACCACCCGCGGCATGGGGGCCGCCGAGGCCACCCAGATCGGCGACTGGATCGCCGACCTGCTGCAGAACCCCGCCGACGAGGCCCGCAAGGCCGAGGTCCGCGCCGGGGTCACCGCCCTTTGCGCCCGCTTCCCGCTCTACCCTGAGCTGAAGACGGCGTGAACTGCACGGCCTGCCATCACCCCGACACCCGCGTGTTGGAGACCCGCTCCAGCGGCGACGGCACCCGTCGGCGGCGCCAGTGCCTCGCCTGCGGGCAGCGCTTCACCACCTTTGAGCGGGTGGAGCAGCGCGCGGTGCTGGTGGTGAAGAAGGACGGCACCCGCGAGCCCTTCGATCGCGACAAGCTGGTCACCGGCCTGCGCCTCGCCTGCCGCAAGCGCCCGGTCTCGGCCGCCCAACTCGACGCCGCTGCCGAGCGGGTGGAGCAGGAGATCCTGGCCAGCGCGGTGGCCGAGGTCGCCGCCGGAGAGATCGGCCGGCTCGTGCTCGAAGAGCTCAAGGCCCTCGATCTGGTGGCCTACCTGCGCTTCGCCAGCGTGTACCGCGAGGTCAGCTCGCCGGCGGAGCTGCTGGCCCTCCTGCAGCCCCTCCTGACGTCGCCCCCCGCCGAAGGCAGCCCATGAGCCCCGCCGACGCGATGGCCCGGGCCCTGGTGTTGGCGGCCCGGGCGCGGGGTCGCACCAGCCCCAACCCGCTGGTGGGCGCCGTGATCGTCCGCGACGGCGCAGTGCTGAGCGAGGGCTTTCACCGCGGCGCCGGCAACCCCCACGCCGAGGTGGAGGCGCTGCGCCCCCTCGGCGGAACGGCCGATGGCGCCACGATCTACGTCACCCTGGAGCCCTGCTGCCACCACGGCCGCACGCCCCCCTGCACCGAGGCCTTGCTGGCCAGCGGCGTCGCGCGGGTGGTGGTGGCGATGGTGGACCCCGACCCGCGGGTGAGCGGCCAGGGCATCGAGGCCCTGCGCGCCGCCGGCCTCTCGGTGGAGGTGGGCCTGATGGAGGCCGAGGCCCGGGCCTGCAACGAGGCCTGGCTGATGGCCCGCCAGCGCCAGCGCCCCTTCGTGGTGCTCAAGGCCGGCGCCACCCTCGATGGCCGCATCGCCAGCACCACCGGGGAGAGCCGCTGGATCACCGGCCCCGCCGCGCGCCAGCGCGTCCACGAGCTCCGCGATCAGCTCGACGCCGTGCTGGTGGGCGCCGGCACCCTGCGGGCTGACGATCCCCAACTCACCACCCGGCTGCCCGGCGGGCGTCACGCCACCGCCGTGATCCTCGACACCCAGCTCTCCATTTCGGCCGACGCCGCCGTGCTCTCCGCGGGCTGCCCCGTGATCCTGGCCTGCGCCGAAGACGCCCCCGCGCGCGACCTGCCGGCCACGATCCTGCGCCTGCCGCGCGGGGCCCATGGCCTCGATCTGCACGCCCTGATGCGCGCCCTCGTCGATCGCAACCTCTACAGCCTGCTGGTCGAGGGCGGCGGGCAGGTCCACCGCGCCTTCGTCGAAGCGGGGCTGGTCGACCGCCTGCTGCTCTTCCTCGCCCCCAAGGCCCTGGCCGCCGGCCCCGGCTGGCTGGGCGGGCCGGGCTACCCCCTCGCCGCGGCGCCCCAGTGGCGCCTCACCGCCGTCGAGGCGCTCCAGGGCGACGCCCTCCTCACCTTGGAGCCCTAGCCGATGTTCAGCGGGATCATCGAAGACACCGGCGTCCTCGTCGGGGTCCGCCCCCAGGGGGCTGGCCGGATGCTGGAGATCGAGACCCGCCTGCCGGTGGCGCCGGCCGGGGCGGCCGGCGTGGGGCGCCCCGATCGCGAGCGCATCGGCCTGGGCGACTCGATCGCCGTGCTGGGGGCCTGCCTCACGGTGGAGGCCGTGAGCCCGCCGAACCGCTTCACCGTGGTCGCCGGTGCGGAGACCGTCGAGCGCACCGTCATCGGCGCCTTGCAGCCCGGCGCGCGGCTGCACCTCGAGCGGGCCCTGCGCCTGGGCGATCGCCTCGACGGCCACCTCGTCGCCGGCCATGTCGACGGGGTCGGCCGGGTCGTCTCGCTGGCCAAGGCCCAGGAGAGCTGGGTTCTTTGGGTCGAGGCGCCCGAGGCCCTTTCGCGCTACGTCGCCGAAAAGGGCTCCATCGCCATCGACGGCGTCAGCCTGACGGTCAATGAGGTCGACGGCGCCCGCTTTCGGGTGAACATCATCCCCTACACGGCCGTGGAGACCCGCCTCGGCCTCCTTCGCCCGGGTGATCGGGTCAACCTTGAGGCTGACCTCATCGCCCGCTACCTGGAGCGGCTCCTCGCCGGGCGCGCCGACGCCCCTGCCGCCTCCCTCACCGCCGATCGCCTCGTCGCGCTGGGATTTGGGCCCACGCGCAGCACCGGGAGAAGCTCATGAGCTTTGACGTCATGGATCAGGACCCCATCAAGCGGGTCGAGCATGCCATCGCCGACATCCGCGCGGGCCGCATGGTCATCCTCGTCGACGACGAGGACCGCGAGAACGAGGGCGACCTCACGATGGCCGCCGCCGCCGTCACGCCCGAGGCCATCAACTTCATGGCCATCCACGGGCGCGGGCTCATCTGCCTCACGCTCACCAGCGACCGGGTCGACAAGCTGGGCCTGCCGATGATGGCGGCCAACAACCAGAGCCCCTACCACACCGCCTTCACCGTCTCGATCGAGGCCCGCGAGGGCGTCACCACCGGCATCTCGGCGGCCGACCGCGCGCACACCATCAAGGTGGCGATCGATCCCAGCAAGGGGCCCCAGGATCTCGTGGTGCCGGGGCACATCTTCCCCCTGCGGGCCCGCAACGGCGGCGTGCTCGTGCGCACCGGCCAGACCGAGGGCTCGGTCGACCTCGCCCGCCTCGCCGGGTTGCCGGCCGCGGGCGTCATCTGCGAGGTCATGAACGACGACGGCACCATGTCGCGCATGCCCGACCTGCGCATCTTCGGCGAGAAGCACGGCATCCGCATCGTCACCATCGCCGATCTCATCCGCTACCGGATGCGCCACGAAGTGCTGGTGGAGCGCATCTGCGAGGGCCCGCTCCCGATGCGCGGCCACGGCGAGTTCAGCACCCGCCTCTACCGCTCGCAGACCGATGGCAGCCTGCACATGGCGGTCTGGCGCGGCGAGCTGTCGGCGGAGGAGCCCTGCCTCACCCGGGTGGCCGCCTACTGCCCCACCGGCGACACCTTTGGCTCGCTGGCCTGCGACTGCGGCGCGCAGCTCGACGCCTCCCTCGCCCAGATCGCGGCGAATGGCCGGGGTGTGCTGCTCTACATGCACGTCGGCGCCACCGCCCACGCCGAGGCCCTGGCCGCGCGCGTGAAGAGCCACCTCGGCCTCACCGACGCCAAGGCCGGCGACGCGGGCGGCGGCGAGCTGCGCGAGTTGGGCATGGGGGCGCAGATCCTGGCCGATCTGGGCCTGCGCCAGCTCCGCCTGATGACCAACAACCCGCGCAAGATCGTCGGCCTCGAGGGCTATGGCCTCGATGTGGTCGAGCGCGTTCCCCTGCAGATCCCGACTTCGGCGGAGAACGCCTCCTTCCTGGCGGCCCGTCGGGTCCAGCTCGGCCACCTGCTGGCCGAGACCGCAACCTGAGGAACCCATGCCCCGCGTGATTGAAGCCAGCCTCGTCGATCAGGGCGGCCGCTACGCCCTCGTCGCCGCCCGTTGGAATGACCTCATCGTCACCCGCCTCGTCGATGGCGCGGTCGACACCCTGCGCCGCCACGGCGTCGACACCGACAACAACGTCACCCTCGTGTGGGTGCCCGGCAGCTTTGAGATGCCCGTGGTGGTCTCCAAGCTCGCCAAGAGCGGCAAGTACGACGCGATCATCGGCCTCGGCTGCGTGATCCGCGGCGGCACGCCCCACTTCGAGTATGTGTCGAGCGAGGTCACCAAGGGTCTCGCCGCCGCCTCGATGGAGAGCGGCGTGCCGGTCTCCTTCGGCGTGCTCACCGTCGACACCATCGATCAGGCGATCGAGCGGGCCGGCACCAAGATGGGCAACAAGGGCCACGAGGCCGCCCTGGCCGCCCTCGAGATGGTCGGCCTGATGGCCGCGCTGGACCGAGGCTAAGATGGCCCGCCGCCGCGCCCGCGAGTTCGCGCTTCAGGCGCTCTTTCAGGTCGACATGACCGGCTGCACCGCCACCGACGCCCTGGCCTCCCTTTGGGTGGGCCTCGTCGAGGGCGAGGGCATCGGCGGCATCAAGCCCGCCGAGGCCGATGAGGTCGAGTTCGCCGAGGCCCTGGTGCTGGGCGTGCTCGGCCGGGGTGCGGAGCTCGACGCCCGCATCGAGAGCGCCAGCCAGAACTGGCGCCTCTCCCGCATGCCCGTGGTCGACCGCAACATCCTGCGCCTGAGCGCCTACGAGCTGCTGACCGCCACCGATGTGCCCGGCAGCGTGTGCATCAACGAGGCGATCGAGCTGGCCAAGCGCTTCGGCGACAAAGACAGCAAGGCCTTCGTCAATGGCATCCTCGACCGAATCGCCGCCGACGTCGGGCGCGGCGGGCGCAAGAACCCGCCCCGTCCGCCCGCCGCTGGCTGAGGCGGCCCGCCTTCGCGGCCAGATCACCGGAGATCAGGTCTTTCTCGGCCTCTCCGCGGCGATCGTGCTGGCCAGCCTCCTGCTCTCCGCCGATGAGGCGGCGGTGCAGGTCTTTGGCTGGACGGTGCCGCCGCTTTGCCTGTGGAAGAACCTGCTCGGCCTGGACTGCCCGGGCTGCGGCCTCACCCGCAGCTTTGTGATGATGGGCCATGGCGCCTTCGCCGCCGCCTTCGAGCGCCACGCCCTGGGGCCCTTCCTCTTCGCCGTGGTGGTGGCCCAATTGCCGCTGCGAGCGCTCAGCCTGTGGCGGGCCCGCCGACGCCTCGCGGCGCTGCCGGCCGCTGGCCCAGGGCCCGACCGTGGTTAGTTCCCTCGCAACCCCTGGAGACCCGCATGGAAGCTGCTGCTGACGCTGCCACCCCCGCCGCCCCCGCCACCCCTGGCTGGACGGAGGCCGACACCATCCACCTCACCCCCTCGGCCATCGAGAGCATCCGCGAGCTGCGGGTGGAGTACGGCGGCGAAGGCGCCGGCCTGCGCTTCGGCCTCAGCGGCGGCGGCTGCTCCGGCTACAAGTATGTGATCGAGTTCGAAGAGGGCCCCGCCGAAGGTGACCTCATCATCGATCACGACGGCGTGCAGGTCTTCGTCAACCCGGTCCACATGGAGAAGCTGAAGAACTCCACGATCGACTGGAAGGAGTCGCTGATGGAGGCCGGCTTCTCGATCGAGAACCCCCAGGCCAAGCGCCCCTGCGGCTGCGGCGCCAGCGTCGATTTTTAGCCCATCGCCCCGCCGGCGTTGGCGCTGGCGTCGAGGATGCCGCGGCGGCCGAAGGAGATCCACTCGCCGTCGGGCAGGGCCCGCAGCACGGCGCGCTCCTCGCCGTTGCGCTCGCGCTCCACGAGGGCGCTGGCGCGGCCTGGCTCCAGGATGAGGCCGTTCTCGGCGTCGACCCAGGCGTGGCGGGCGAGGCCGCTGACCTCGTGCACCACCTCGCAGGCGTGGATGTCGACGAAGAGGATCGAGCAGTGGTCGCCGTCGGGCAGGCGCAGCGCGCAGTACTGGCCGCCGGTGATGCCCCACATGCGGTCGACGGGCACGTTGATGGTGAGGATGTCGACGCCCTCGGCGGGCTTGTTGGTGCGGGCCGAGGTGGAGAGGTCGTAGCGACCCAGCACCCCATCGCGATCGAGGACGATGAGGTCGGGGCGCCGGTTTACGAAGGTCATCAGCACGATGGGCACGTCGGCCAGGGGCACCGGTGGGGGCACGGCGTCGGTGCCGGTGGCCGGATCGAGGATCTTGACCGCCCCCTTGGGGGTGACCACCCCCAGCCAGGTGCCGCCGTTCGACAGGGCCATCGCGGTGGGCCACTTCAGCTCGAGCCCGGTGCCGCGGCCGAGATCCCACCAGCGCACCCCGCCGGCCTTGAGCTGGGCGGCGACGATGGTGCCGCCGATGCCCACCTCGGTGCAGCCGCTGGTCTCGATGCCGCCGTCAAAGGTCTTCTTGCCGGTCTCCAGGCTCCAGACCTCGATCGGCCCGGTGCGCGGCACGCTGACGGCGAGGCGGCCGTCGCGATCGACGTGCAGCTCGCGCGGGGCGGCGTCGAGGGGCAGCTCGGCCTGGCGGCGGTTCTTCTTCCAGACCGCCAGGGTGTTGCCATGCGCGGCGAGGCGGCAGTCGCCAAAGCCGCCCACCACCGTCACCGGGCCCGCCGAGCCCGCCCCGCCAGCGTGGAGCAGGCCGTCGTTGCCGGCCACGCGCACGCCCTGGGTGGACCAGATCGCGGCCCCGGTGGCGCCCGGCGCGCCGTGCTTCTTGCTGTCGACCGGCTGCAGATCGGGCAGCGAAAAGAGGTGAACGCTGCGCTGGGACACCGCCCCGCAGCGGTCGCCCTCGGGGGAGAGGACGAGGCCGGTGATGCCCGAGCCGCCCCGGGTGGCGAAGCTGGTGACCATCGCCCCATCGTAGACCCGCAGCACGCTGATGCCGGCCTGGCCGGCGGCGACGATGTGGGTGCCGTCGGGCGTGAAGCGGGCGAAGTCGGCGGCGGTCTGCAGCTTGTCCATGTAGATGGCTTGGAGCGAGATGAGGTCCATCATGCGCGGCTGGCCGTCTTCGTCCATCGCCAGCAGGCGCTCGCCGCGCGGATCGAATTCCACGCTGACCCCGCCAAAGCCGCGCCAGGCGTTGCGGTCGTCGCGCTGCAGCGACCAGACGCGCAGCAGGCCGTCTTTGGCGATGGCGGCGAGCATTCCGCCGTGGCTGGCCAGGGCCACGCCGCGCATCGCCCGCACCTTGCCGCGGGCCCCGTCGCGGCGATCCTCCCAGATCGCCTCGCCGTTGTCGGTGCGGTAGACGCCCACCGATCCCTCGTCGTCGCCCACCGCGATGAGGCTGCCGCCGCGGATCACACAGAGGGCACCGCTGACCGGGCCGCCGGGGTGAAAGACGAGGCCAGGGGTGGCCTCGCCGGGGCGCTGTACGGCGACCATGCCGGAGGCGTCGGCGGTGGCGAGGGTGCCGCTGTCGGGATCGTAGGCCGCCGCCGTGATCGCCGCGTCGTGGACATTGGGACAGAACTGATCGACCAGGGAAGGCATGGGCACTGTTACCCCGCCCGCCCCTGGGCGGACAAGGCCCCGGCGCGCTTGGCCAAGGGGCGGCGATGGGTGTAGGGGTGCGCACCGAAGGAGCCTGCGATGCGCCCGTGCCTGCCTCTCCTCTTGCACATGCACCAGCCGGACTACATCGATCCGGTCAGCGGCGAGCCGGTGATGCCCTGGGTGCGCAAGCACGCGCTGCGCGGCTACACCGATGTTCCCACCCTGGCCCTCGAAGCGGGCGTGCGCTTCACCTGCAACGTGGTGCCCTCGCTGGTCGATCAGCTCCAGCGCTACGCGGAGGGCGGCACCGACCGCTGGGAGCAGATCGCCGCCACCCCCGCCGAGTCGCTGGGCTCGGCGGAGGTCGCCTTCATGCGCTCCCGCTTTGTCCACGGTCACCCGGCGATGCGGCGGGTCTCGCCGCGCTTTCGCGCCCTGGAGGCGCAGATCGCCACCCTGTCGCACCCCCAGGACCTGCGCGATCTGGCGGTCTGGAGCCACCTCGCCTGGATCGGCGTGGTGGGCCGGCGCAGCCCCTTTGTCCAGTCGCTCCTCCGCCAGGACGCCCACTTCTCCCACGCCCAGCTCACCGACCTGCTGGCTTTCTGTCGCGAGCTGGTGGCCGGCGTGCTGCCCCTGTGGCGGCGGATGGGCGCCGACATCAGCTTCACGCCCTACACCCACCCGATCTTGCCGCTGCTGATCAACACCGAGCACGCCCGCCGGGCGATGCCGCACCTGCCCGATGATCTGCACTTCGCCTACCCCGACGACGCCGAGCGCCACATCGTGGAGGGGCGCAGCCGCATCGAGGCGGCCTTTGGGGTCCGTCCATCGGGGATGTGGCCGAGCGAGGGATCGGTCAGCCCCGAGGTGGCCGCCCTGGCCGGTCGACTGGGCCTGCGCTGGATGGCCACCGACGAAGGGGTGCTCCAGCGCAGCCAGCGCGACGCCCCGGCGAGCACGGCGAGCGCCTGGGAGGTCGAACAGACCGGCCTCACGATGATCTTTCGCGACCGCGAGCTGTCCGACCGCATCGGCTTTGTCTACGCCCCCTGGCAGGGCAAGGCGGCGGCGGCCGACCTGCTCGAACGGGCCTCTGTTCAACCGATCACCCCGATCATCCTCGATGGGGAGAACCCCTGGGAGTCCTACCGCGACGCCGGCGAGGACTTCCTCTCCCACCTCTTCGCCTCGGGTGCGGTCTGCAGCGTCGAAGCGGCCCTGCCGCAGATGCCGCGCCAGCGCATCACCCACCTGCACTCCGGCTCGTGGATCAACGCCAACTTCGCCATCTGGGCGG
>JBEIQK010000229.1:0-8625 GCA_040376505.1 Alphaproteobacteria bacterium
CATCGGCATCGATCTGGGCACCACCAACACGGCCGTCGCGGTCGTCGTCGATGGTCGTCCGCGCGTCCTTGAAGACGAGAAGGGCTACAAGGTTCTCCCCTCGGTGGTGAGCGTAAAGGCCGATGGGCGCTTCATCGTGGGGCAGACGGCCAAGAGCCTGATCATCACCGAGCCCACGCGCACGGCCTACGCGATCAAGCGGCTGTTGGGCCGGCGCTTTGACAGCATCGAGGCCGCTGAGGTGCGCAAGCACGTCGCCTTCGGCGTGGAGGCGGCGGCCGACGGGAGCTGTCAGGTGGTGATCGGCGGCGAGGCCTACACGCCGGTGGAGATCGCCGCCCTGGTGCTGCAGGTGGCCAAGGGCATGGCCGAGCGCGCGCTCGGCGACACGGTGGATGAGGCGGTCATCACGGTGCCGGCCTACTTCAACCACCAGCAGCGCAGCGCCACCTTTGAGGCCGCCCGCCTCGCCGGGCTGAAGTGCGACCGCCTCCTAAACGAGCCCACCGCGGCGGCCCTGGCCTATGGCTTTCGCAAGGATCTCGACCGCACCATCGTGATCTTCGACCTGGGCGGCGGCACCTTCGACGTGAGCGTGCTGCACCTGTCGCGCGGCGTCTACGAGGTGCTCGGCACCGGCGGCGACACCTACCTGGGCGGCGAGGACTTCGACTACCGCCTCGTGGAGTACCTCGCCGATCACTTCCAGAACCAGCACGCCGTCGACCTCCGCCAGGATCGCCTCGCGCTGCAGCGCCTCAAGGAGGCGGCCGAGCGCGCCAAGTGCGAGCTGTCCTTCACCGACCGCACGACGGTGATGGTGCCGCGCATCACGGCCACCCAGAACCTCGAGGTGCCGCTCAGCCGGCTCACCCTGGAGTCGCTGGTCAAGGACCTGATCGAGCGGGCGGTGGAGCGCACCCGGCGCGTGGTGACCGAGGCGGGGCTGCAAATCAACCAGATCGACGATGTGGTGCTGGTCGGCGGCCAGACCCGCATGCCGCGGGTGCGAGAGGCGATCAGCTCGCTCTTTCAAAAGGAGCCCTCGCGCAGCGTCCACCCCGAAGAGGTGGTGGCGATCGGCGCGGCGGTGCACGCCAGCAGCCTCACCGACGCCTCCACCCAGGCGCCGCTGTTGCTCGACGTGACCCCCTTTGATCTGGGCATCGATGTGGCGGGCGGGCTCTTTCAGCCGGTCATCCAGCGCAACGCCCATGTGCCGGTGGTGGCGGCCCGCACCTTCGCCACCGCCCACGACAACCAGGACGCGGTGAAGGTGACGGTGCGCCAGGGCGAGAGCCGCTTCGCCGTGGAGAATGAGTTCCTGGGCGAATTCGTGATGGGCGGACTCACGCCGGCGCCGCGCATGATGACCAAGGTGGAGGTGAGCTTCAAGCTCGACACCAACGGCATGCTGCTGGTTTCGGCCCGCGAGCCCGGCACCGGCGAGAGCCGTCAGATCACCATCCGCAACTACGCCCAGGTGGCCCAGGGCGGCGGCGCGGTCTCGGCCCAGGTGGAGGGCGACGCCCCCCCGGCAGCCGCGGCCAGCGCCAAGGCCCCCGCCGAGGCGCCCCGCTCCGAGCCCGACACGGCGCCGATCGGCGGCAAGAAGAAGGGCGGCGGCTTCTTCGACCGGCTCTTTGGCGGCGGCAAGAAGAAGCCCGAGGCCGCGCCGGTGGCGGCTGCGCCGGCGGTGGCGGCGCCTGATCCCGAGCCGGCCGTGGCACCCGAGCCCGCCCCCGATGAGCTGGGGATGGACGCCCTGGGCGACCTGGGCGAGCTGCCGCCCGAGCTGAGCCCGCTCGACGAGGTCTCCGAGGGGGAGCCCCTCGACATGGTGCCGCTGGACGAGCCGACGGCGGCCCCCGAGCCCTCGCCCTTCGACGACGAGGGGGCCAGCGAGAGCATGCTGCCCACCGGCATGGGCGGCTGGGGCGGCGGTCGGCGAGACAGCGTGGCCGACCCCTTCGCCGCGGGGCCCGATCCCTTCGGGGAGCCCGAGGAGGGCGATGACTACGCCATGCCGGTCGACGAGGCCGAGACGGCGGAGGCGGGCGAGGAGAGCTGGGATCGCTCCCTGGCCGACATGGAGGCCGAGTTGGAGGCCGCCTATGGCGCCGCCGCCCTGGCGCCGCCGCCCCCGCCTCCGCCGCCCCCGGCGGTGCCCTCGCCGAGCCGGGCCAAGGTGATCCGCGAGCTGACGCCGGGCGATGACGACGATCGCAGCGAAGACACCGATCTCTTCCGCAAGAGCGCCAAGGGGCTCAGCCGCCTGCCGGCGGACTCGCTGCACGGCCAGTCCGCCGAGCCCACCGAAGAAGCGAGCCGCCGCAAGAAGCCGGCGCGCCTGAAGCTGGCCTACCGGGTGGCCGAGGCGATGGTGGCCGAGTACCGCGAGAACCTGCGCCAGGGCGGCTGCTTCGTCAAGGCCGACCAGCCTTTGCCGGTGGGGCGCGAGGTGGTGATCGAGGTGCGGGCGCCAGGCCTCATCGAGCCCCTGCGCCTGGACGGCGTGGTGACGGGCTCCAGCGCGACCGGCGTGGTGGACCCGCTGCGGGGCCCGGGCATGCAGGTGCGCTACCGCCTCGACGATCGGGCGCGGGCCGAGGTCGAGCGCACGCTGGCCGGGCTGGTGCGCCGCTGACTACAAGGCGCGCCGCTCAACGGCGGCGAGCAGGTCGGTGAAGACCCGCTCGGGGGCGGGGCGGGTGCCGAAGTAGCCGTTGGAGATGTTGGTGAAGGCGACGATGACGGTGTCGGACGCGGGGTAGTAGAGCATGTCCGAGCTGTAGCCGTCGATGCCGCCGCCATGGGTGAGCTGGGTGCCGTCGCGGGTCTCGTAGCGGCTGATGCCGAGCCCGTAGCGGTCGCCTTCGCCGGTGCGCACGGCATCATCGAGGAGCAGCGCGCGGGCTTCGTCGCTCAGCAGCGCGTCGCCGCTGCCAACGGCGCGCAGGAAGGTGGCGAGGTCGGCGGCGGTGGAGACGATGCCGCCGTCGGCGAGGCCGTAGCCCTGCTGCAGATCGGTGACGTCGGCGAGGCGGCCGCGGCGGTCGTACTCGGTGTAGCCGTGGACCAGCGGCGTCGGAACGGGCTCGGCGACCTCATAGAAGGTGTGGCGGAGGCCGAGGGGGTCGAGGATGCGGTCGCGGATCTCGGCGGCGTGGGGCCGGCCGGCGACCGCGTCGATGACGAGGCCGGCGAGCAGGTAGTTGCTGTTGGAGTAGCTCCAGCCCTCTCCCACCGCGAAGTCGGCCGGCTCGCCCTTGGCGTACTGCAGGGCCTCCTCGGCGGTCCAGCTGGTGCTGCGGCCGCCGTCGACCTCCTCCCAGAAGCCGTCGCTGCCGAGGTAGTCGTAGATGCCGCTCTGGTGGGTGAGGGCCTGGCGCAGTGTGGCGCGGTCGGCGTTCTCGATGCCGGCGAGGAGGCTCGCCGGGAGGTGCGCCGAGAGGGGAGCGTCGAGGTCGAGGCGCCCCTCGGCGGCCATCTGGGCGGCCACCACGCCGAGGAAGGTCTTGGAGTTGCTGGCGATGCGGAAGGGGTCGGTGGTCTGGTAGGCGGCCTCGCCGAGGATGCGCTCCCCGGCGGCGCCGTCGAAGGTCTCCCGGGGCGAGCTCACATAGAGGGCCACGCCCGGCAGTCCTTCATCGACGGCCTGCTCCATCAGCGCGGCGTAGTCGAGATCACGGGCGGGTTGGCAACCAAGGACAAGCAACAAGGGCACGGTTCGCATCGCGGGCTCCGGCGCGGCGAAGGGGGCCGCGCCTCGCCGCCTGCGACGGGCGAGGGTGCGAAGGCCTTCTGCAACGCTCAGGGTGCGGCGGTGGTCTCGGGCAGGGTGGGATCGCAGAAGATCACCATCCAATCGCCCTTGACGGGGGCATCGCGCAGGTCGAGATCTTCGTAGTGGGCGGGCTTGTCGCTCTTCTCGGTGCGCTCGCGCAGCTCGGGCGTGGCCTGCCCCCGGTCGACGCAGGCCTTGAAGCGGGCCTCGTGGGGGGCCAGGGCGGCGGTGACGGCGCTGTGGCACTTGGCGTGTTTGCGCTTGCCGCCCCGATCGCAGAGCTGGATCTGGGCCTCGGCGCGGAAGGCGGCCCAGCCGTTGCCTGAGGCGCGGGCGCGCTGGAGCTCGGCCTCGGCCTGGGCGGCCTCGGCGGTGGCCTGGGTCTCGTCGAGCTTCACCAGGGCCGCTTCGAGCTCGGCGCGGGCGGCGTCACGCTCGGCGGCGGCGGTGCTGACCTCGCCCGAGAGGCGGGCGATCTGGCCCTCCAGCTCTTTCTTGCGGCGGTCGGCGGCGGCGTCGCGAGTCTTACCGGCCAGCAGGGCGCTCTCCAGCTCGACGAGCTCGGCGCTGGCCCGGTCGAGCTCGCCCTGGAGGGTGCTCACCTTGGTCTGGGCGGCGTTGGCGCGGCCGACGGCGTCGGTGGTGGTGGGGGCGGTGGCGCAGAGGGCTTCGAGATCGGCGGGCTTGGGGGGCGGACACTCGGCCGGGGTGGCGGCGGGCGGATCGCCGCCGAGGCAGGCGGCCAGGAGGAAGAGGGGCAGGGCGCGGATCACGGCGGGCTCCGGGGAGGCATGGGGAGAGCAATCAGATGGACAGACCGCCATCGACGACCCACTCCTGGCCGGTAACGTAGCTGGCGTCGTCACTGGCGAGAAACCGCACGACGCGGGCAATCTCTTCGGGTTTACCAACGCGGCGCAGGGCGGCGACCTCTTTGACACCGTCGAGGATGCGGCTGTCGAGGATCTTCGTCATGTCGGTCTCGATGAAGCCGGGCGCCACGCAGTTGACGCGAATGTTGCGCCGGCCGAGCTCCTTGGCGAGAGACTTGGACAGTGCGGAGATGGCGGCCTTGCTGGCGGCGTAGTTGGCCTGTCCGGCGTTGCCGTGGAGGCCGGAGACGCTGGTGAGGTTGATGATGCTGCCGCGGCGCTGGCGCATCATCAGGCCGCTGGCGGCCCGGCAGAGGCGAAAGGTGGCGGTGAGGTTGGTGTCGAGCACGGCCGACCACTCCTCATCGGACATGCGCGGGACGAGCATGTCGCGGGTGATGCCGGCGTTGTTGACCAGGATGTCGAGCGCGCCGAGCCCTTCGGCGGCGGCGATCTTCGGCTCGCTCCGTTGTCTGTCGGTGACGTCTCCCCGGTCGGCGGCACTGGCTGTCGCGGCTGAGTTTGCCTATGCGGCCGCGGCGCTGGCGTTGTAGTTGACGAGGACCTTGGCGCCGGACCTCCCCAATTCCAGGGCGATGGCGCGGCCGATGCCGCGGCTGGCGCCGGTGACGAGGGCGATCTTGCCGGTGAGGGGGGCGGTCATGGGGTCTTCTCCGGTTCGTCGGGGCGCACCTGCACGAGGGCGATGGAGGGGGCGCCGGTGAGGGCCATCACGAGGCGATCGAGGCCCAGCGCGATGCCGGCGCAGCGGGGCATCTGGTCGATGGCGGTGAGCAGGCCGTGGTCGACGGGGTGGGGCGGGCGTCCGGCCTTGGCGCGGGCGGCGTTGCTGGCCTCCCAGCGGGCGGCGAGTACGGCGCTGTCGGTCTCTTCGGCGAAGCAGTTCGCCAGCTCGATGCCGCCCAGGTAGACCTCGAAGCGGTCGGCGAGGCCGCCGCGCAGGGTGGCCAGGGCGCTCTGCCAGGGGGGGTAGCCAAAGACGATGGTGGGCGCGGTGAGGCGGGGCTCGACCTCGCTCACCCATCGGTAGAACCAGTCGTCGGGGCTGCCGGTGTCGGGGAGGAGCTGGTGCACAGGGATGCGCGAGAAGACAGGCGGCGCCACGCCGATCGCTTGGGCGGCGGCGGCGATGAGGGACTCCACCTCGTCCATCAGCTCGGCGGTGCCGGCGCCGGCGCGGTACCACTCGAGCAGGGTGAACTCGCGGCTGTGATGCACCCCGGCTTCTTCTTCGCGAAAGCAGGGGGCGATCTGGTAGATGCGGTGCAGGCCGGCGGCGAGCACGCGCTTCATGGCGAATTCGGGGCTGGTGTGCAAAAAGAGGCGCCCCACCGCCACCGCTTCGAGGTGCTCCTCCATGGCAGGGGAGGAGACCAGGGTGGGGGTGTGGACCTCGAGGTAGCCCTGGGCCGAGAACCAGCCGCGCAGGGCGGCCGTGATGTGGGCGCGCGCGCGGAGGTGCTCGGCCGAGATCACGGCTACTTGTTGTCCTTCTTGGCCTGGGCCTTGGCCTTCTCGTTCTCCTTGGAGGTGAGAACGCGGGTCAGGTACTCGCCGGTGCGGGTGTCGACCCGCAGCAGGTCGCCAACCTCGAGGAAGAGGGGGACCTGGATCTTGACGCCGCAGGCCAGCTCGGCCTCCTTGGTGGCGCCAGTGGCGGTGTTGCCCTTCACGCCGGGCTCACAGTAGAGGATCTCCGACTCGATGTGGTTGGGCAGGCCGATGCTCATCGGCCGCTTCTTGTAGAAGAGCACGTCGACCTGCAGGTCGTCGGTGAGGAACAGCGCCTCGTGGGCGATGGCGGTGGAGAGGATGCCCACCTGCTCACTGTCTTCGGTGTTGATAAAGTGATGGTACTCGCCATCACTGTACATGTACTGCATCGGCTGGGTCTCGATGTCGGCCGCATCGAGGCGCTCACCGGTGCGGTAGGTGCGCTCGATCACCGAGCCCGTCAGCATGTTCTTGAGCTTGGTGCGGGTGAAGGCGGTGCCCTTGCCGGGCTTGACGAACTGGAAGTAGATCATCTCGAAGGGGACGCCGTCGATCTCGACCTTCAGGCCGTTCCGGAACTGAGAAGTGTCGTAGTAGGACGCCATGGGGGTGTCTCCATCAGTGGGGTCGCTGGGGCAGACAGGGCGCCCGCGACCGGGGGAAAGGGGGCCAACGAGGGGCCGGGGAGCGTGTGGCGCGGCCATGTATCACGCCTCCCGGCCGTCGGCGCATCCTTGCCTCGCGGTTGGCGGGCGGCGGGATAGGGCCCGGCCCCGCCCCCTCACCCGGTCCGCCGCGATGCCCGACGACCCGACCCTGCCACCTGAGCGCCAGACCGCCGGCCGGCTGGTGGGGCGCGCTGAGGCGCTCTCGCGCTTTGAAGGGCTCGACGCGGCGCTGTGGAGCGCGGCCGACCGGCTCTTTCCGGTGCGCCTCACCCGCAGTTGGGCCGAGCGGGTGCGCCGGGCCGACGACGCGTTGGGGCGGCAGGTCTTTCCCCATCCCGCCGAGCTGGCCGCGGCGCCGGGGGATGTGCCCGACCCGGTGGGCGAGGCCGGCCTGCGCCCGCGGCCCTTCCTGGTGCAAAAGCACGCTGATCGGGTGCTGCTGCTGGTCACCCGGCACTGTCACCTCTACTGCCGCTACTGCTTTCGCCGCGATCAGCACGATGGGCGCGATCCCAGCGAGTCCGAGCTGGACGAGGCCCTGGACTGGGCGCGCCAAAGCGGGGCGCGGGAGCTGATTCTCTCGGGGGGCGACCCGCTCACCCTGCCCGACAGTCGCCTCTTCGCGATCCTCGACGCGGCGCGGCCGGCCTTGCCGGTGGTGCGCATTCACAGCCGGGCGCCGATCACCGCGCCGGATCGGGTCACGCCGGCGCTGGTGGCGGGGCTGCGGGCCCGGGCGCCGGTGTGGATGCTGGTGCACTGCAACCACCCCGATGAGCTGAGCCCGCCGGTGCTCGAGGCCTTGGGGCGGATGGTCGACGCCGGGCTGCCGGTCTTGAACCAGGCGGTGCTCCTGCGCGGGGTCAACGATGACGTCGATGTCCTCGTGGCGCTCAGCGACGCGCTGCTGCGGGCGCGGGTCTTTCCGTACTACCTGCATCACACCGATCCAGTGCCCGGCAACGCGACCTTCCGCGTCGATCTCGAAGCGGGACTGCGGATCTACGAAGGGCTGCGGGGGCGGCTGAGCGGAATTGGGCTGCCGCGCTACGTCATCGACCCCCCCGACGGCTCGGGCAAGCAGGATGTGGCGGACTGGGTGCGCGGCGGCCGCTTCGGATAGATTGGGTCGGCGCCGGTCCGGCGCGATCCTTCGTTGACTGATCCTTCGGATTGGAGGTCGACCATGGCGGTTCGCCGGGCGACGCGCACCTTCGACGATCTGAGCGCCTTTTATGCCGAGCAGTCCATGCTCCTCTCTGGGGCGGTGCTGCTGCCGGCGGGGCTGGTGGAGGGCGAGCTGGCGCCGGAGATCAAGCTCGATCTCGTGCTGCCGCTGGTCGGCCGGGTGGGTCCGGTCACCGCCCAGGTGGTGAACCGCGATCCGGCCGGGGGCACGGCCTTGCGCCTGCCCAACGCCGAGACTGAGCTGCTGCCGGGCCTCAAGAAGGTCGACGCCGCCGTGGAGATGGTGCGGCGCTACCTCGTCGACAAGGGTGCGTTGGCGCCGACGGGGCCGAGCGAAGCCGAGGTGGCCCTCTCCGAGCAGTTGCAGGCCTTGGAGGCCGAGGTGGTCGGCCTGCGCGAGGCGCTGGCTGCTGCCGAAGCGGCGGTGGAGGAGGCCGCCCAGGCGGCGGTCGCGGCGTCGGCGGCGCGGCCGGAAGCGGAGCCGGGCGAGGCGCCGGCGCCAACGCGGCGCAAGGGGCGGGGCTTTCCGGTGCCGGATCTGTCGGGGGCGGCGCCGGCAGCCTCGGGCGCGTTGGGCGACCGCAGCTTCCGCGAC
>JBEIQK010000185.1:0-9636 GCA_040376505.1 Alphaproteobacteria bacterium
AAGACGGCCGTCGCGACCGGCGCACCGGGTCTGCGCCGAAGGGGCGGGGGCGGCCGTCGGGCGGCCTGGGTGGGCGGGGTGAGGGCTATGGCGGTGGTGGGACGGCCTCCGTCAGCGCGGCTCCGACGTTGGCGCCGGCCCCGATGGAGCCGGCCGCGCCGCCCCCGCCGATGGACGAGGCCCAGGGCGCCAAAGATGGCAAGCCCGAGGCCGAGGCCACGCGGGCCTGGTTCCCCGAGACCTTCCTCTTCGCGCCCGCCGTGATCACCGACGCCGAGGGCCACGCCGCCCTCCTGGTGCGGGTGCCCGATCGGCTGACGACCTGGCGCATCCTGGCCCTGGCCCACAGCAAGGCCGGCGGCCTGGGCGGCGATGTCCACAGCGTCCTGGGCACGCTGCCGATTTACGTCGACCCGGTGGTGCCGCCCCAATTGCGGGTGGGCGACGCCGCCCGGCTGCCCTTGCAAGTGGTCAACACCACCGGGTCGCCGGTGAGCGGCGAGCTGAGCCTCTCGGGCGGCGGCGCCGGCAGCGTGGGCGGACAGGGGGCTGTCACCGTGCCGGCCTTTGGCAGCCGGGTGGTTTGGGCCTCGCTGTGGGCCGAGCGGCCCGGCGTGCTGGCCCTGCGCGCCGCGCTGTCGGGCGCCGACTCGGTGGTGCGGGAGATCCCGGTGGTGCCGGTGGGCCGCAAGCTCACCCAGTCGCGGGGCGGCACCCTGGCGAGCGCCCGCACCTTCACCCTGACCGGGGCGAATGACGTCGATCCGTCGAGCGCCACGGCATCGCTCTATGTCTACCCCGGCGCCCTCTCGATCCTGCGCAGCGAGCTTGCCAGCGCGGGCGGGCGCGGCGGGGCCGGCTACGGCATGTTGCTGGCCGGGCAAGGGCCTGTTCTGCTAAATAACCTTGGTGTAACGCTTGTTGCATCGGGAGATGACGCCGAAGGTCGGGCAGCAGCCGAGTCCCTGCGCACCCTGGGCCTGCTGAGCGTGCAGGCGGCCCTGCGCGAGGCCCGGATGCCCGACGCCGCGGTGGCCAGCCGCCTCGTGGTGGGGGCGGCGAGCCTGCCCGACAACACCGTGGCCAGCCGGCTCACCGATCGGCTCTTCGCCATGATCGCCGAAGGGCAGCGCCCCGACGGCACCTTTGGCGGGGCCCTGGGCGAGAGCTGGAGCCTGCAGCGCCTGCTGGTGGCCACCGCCGAGTCGGTGCGGGCCCTGAAGGAGGCGGCCGCCTTGCCGGTGAGCGACCCGCAGGTGGCCCAGCGGCGTAAACAGATGGCCGACCGGTCCCGCCTGCTGGCCAGCGGCGCGGTGGAGCGGAACCTCGGCCGCGTGAACGATCCCTACACCGCCTCGGCGCTGCTCTCGGCGGGGCTGGTGAGCGGGGCCTCGGCCGACACCCTGCGGGGCCTCGTCACCGCGGGCCTCGTCGAACAGGACGATGGCAGCTTGCTCGCCGCGGTGCCCGAAGGCGTGGTGCGGGGCGATGGCCTCCGGCCGAGCCCCCTGATGGCCACGAGCCTCGCCATCCTGGCCTTGGAGGCGGGCGGGCCGGCCGACACCCTGGCCGATCTGGGCGCCAGCGTGGTCGGGGGCTGGCAGCCGGGGCTCGGCTGGGGCGACGCCGAGACCGACATGCTCTGTTTGCGCGCCGTGCTGGCCCTCTTCCGCGATCCGCCGCCGGCCGAGGTGACCCTGCGACTGACCCGCGATGGGGAGGTGGTGGAGTCCCGCACCCTGCGCAAGGCCGACCTCGACGAGGTGGTGCTGCTGAGCACGCCCGCGGGGGATGTGCGCGGCGCCCACACCTGGGCGGTGGAGGCCACGCCCCCGGTGGCGGGGCTCGGCTTCGCCTTCCACCTCGATGGCTATGTGCCCTGGGCCTCTCAGGCGCGCAGCGATGGGATTGAGCTGCAGGCCGCCCTTCCCGGCGATTTGCGGGTGGGTCAGCCGGCTGTGGTGTCGCTTACGATCGCGGCGCCGGCGGGCCGGGCCTTGAAGGTCGTGCACGCGCTGCCGGCCGGGGTCGTGGGGGAGGCCGGGTTGGGCGCGATCCCCGGCCTCACGGTGAAGGAGGGCCGGGTGGAGGTGGAGATCGGCGGCCTGTCGCCGGGCGAGGTCTGGAAGGGCTCCTACACGGTGGTGCCCACCCTGGGGGGCTCGCTGTGGAGCGGCCCCGTGCAGGTGAGCTACGCCGATCGCCCCGAGGCCGGCGCGGTGCTGGCGCCCACCCAGTGGGAGATCCTGTAGTGCTGGTGGAGCTGCGTCCGCGGGCGGGCGCGGCGCTGGTGGGGGCCTTTGCGCTCGGCACGGTGGGGTTGGGCGGGGTCATCGGCGTCGCGATGGGGCTCGACAAGGGCTACGGGCCGGGGCTGGCGACGGGGTTGACCTCGGGCCTGTCGATCCTGGGGCTGGGGCCGGCCAGCCTGCTGCTGATGGGGGCGGGCCTCCTCGATCGGCGTCCGGCCCCCCGGGGCCTGTGGTGGCTGGCGGCGTCGGCGGTGGCCCTGGCGGCCGGTCTGGTGCTGGGCATCAGCGTCGCAGCAGACAAGGGTGACGCGGCGATGCTGCTGAGCGGCCTCTGCGTGGCGATCCCGCCGACGGGGCTCTTTGGCCTGCTGGGCGGGCTGAGCCTGGCGCGGGGCCTCGCGGAGATCCGGGCGGGGCGCGGGCCAGCGGCGGTGGAGGCGGCCGCCGCCCTGCTGCGGGCCGAGGGGGTGGCCACCTTCACCGCCTTGCAGGCGCGCTGCGGGGTTGAAGCGGCGCGGCTGCCTGAGACCCTGCGGGTCGCCGAGGTGGGGCTGGGCGAGGCGATCCGCGTGGACGTCCAGGATGGCTACGCCCTGCGCGCCAGCGTGGAGGCCGAGGGCCTGCGCCGCCTGCCCGGGGTGGTGGTGGCGGCGGGGCGCCTGACCGTGGATGCCCTGGGGCGCGAGCTGCGGGCGCCGCCGCCGGTGGTGCGCCGCTGGCTCCAAGAGACGGCCGGGGCGGGGCGCCTGCAGGGGGCGATTGACTGGGGTGCGGGGGTGGTGGTGGCCCGGGCCAGCGGATCGGCGCTCCAGGATGGCGCGCCCTGTGATCTCTGCGGCGGGCGGCTCACCTTGGCGGGAAAAGACCTGCTGCGGTGCCCCCACTGCGGGGCCCAGGTGATGCGCTGAGCGGGGGCTGGCACGGGCTTTGCTTCTGGTGAGTGTGCCGCCGAGAGAAGGCGGCCCCACCTCAGCCCTTGTGGAGTTGCCCATGTCGTCTTGGATGGGTCTCAACGCCGTTGCCCTCGCCACCCTGCTGATCGGCGCCTGCGCCCCGGAGAAGGAGCCGGCGGAGGGAGAGGACACCGCCGCGGCGGCAGATGCCGACGACACGGGGGCCGGCGACGACACCGCCGACGACACCGAAGAGCCGGCGGTGACGGCGGCGGCCCTCACCTTGACCCCCGACGACTCCGACCTGCCCGCGGTGCTGGAGGTGCCGCTGATCGACGGCGTCGCCTACGCCAACCCCGATGAGGAGGGCCTGCTGCGGGTGGCCCTCTTCTCCTGGTCGAACCCGGGCTGTGACGACGGCGAGTGGCTGCGCACCGGTGTCCGCCAGGTCGGCGGCTTCGCCTTCGTGGAGGTGGGCCCCACCGCCTTCGATGGCAGCCTGGAGGCCGATGTCTCCTGGGGCACGGGCCCCAATGCCGGCACCGCCTACCTCGCCGGCGAGGGCGCCTTCAGCCTCTCCGCCGCCACCGCCGATGGGCTCAACGTGGGCGACCGGCTGGAAGGCACGGTGGAGCTGCTGAACGTCGCCAGCGGCAGCGCCGTGCGGGGCTCGATGGCGGTGACCTGGTGCGGCACGCTCGGCGAATCGCCGCCGCCAGACGCGCTCCTGTACGAGGGGCCAGGTGGAGCAGGGCGCGGGGCCTGGCCCTTCGGCCGTTGGGCCACGGGCCGCGCGGGCTCCGTCGGGCCCCGGCTCCCCCGATGAACGGCGCTGAATGGCGGGGTGTATCGTTCAGGCGCCCGCTGGCTCAGCGGCCTGGGGTCCAGCCTGCCCGTCCGATCCAGCGCCGCTGCGCCCCCGATCAGCGCCGGGCCGCGTCGTGGCGCAGCAGGGCCAGCAGGATCTCGGCCTGGTAGGCCGCGTCGTAGTCGGCGCGGTGCTTCTGGCTCTTGTCCTCGGCCGGCAGGCCCAGGCGCTCGCTCAGGATCTCCTTGTTGGAGTCAAACCAGTGGATGGCGAGCGAGCCCGTGGACATCGACTTGGTGCAGAGCGCCTTGTAGCCAAAGGGGTTCGGCCGATCGAGGGCGGCGAAGAGGTAGCTCACAAAGCTCCAGTCAAAGGGCGCGTTGTGGCCCACGAAGGTGGGCTTGGTGCCCTTGACCGTGTGCGCCAGCACCCAGGCCGAGAGCGCGTCGGCGAAGGCCTGCTGGCTCAGGCCCTCGGCGGCGAGCTTCGCCTGGTCGAGGCCGTGAATGGCGGCGGCGCCGGGGTCGAAGCGGGGGGCCACGGGCTTGAGCTCGGCGTAGAAGGTCTCGCCGATGGCCAGCTCGCCGTTGGGGCCGGGGGCCACAACGACAGCGCCGAGCGAGACCATGTCATAGAGGCCGGGCACCGGGCCGTTGCACTCGATGTCCACACAGAAGTAGGTGGTGCGGCGCTCAGTGGGGTTGCTCATGGCGGGTTCCTCAGGGCAGGGTTCGGGTCGAAGAGGCGAAGGGGCTAACCCCGGTCGCGTGCGCCTACCCGCCAGCCCGCCGCACCCCGAGGCGGGGCTTCTGCGGCTCAGCGCCCTGCTGATGATGCTGGCGGTGCCGGCCTTGTTGGCGTCCACCCTGGCCTTGTTGGGGCTCGGGGTGTTGCGGGCGGCCCACCCGACGGCGGTGTCGGTGGCGGCCTTGTTGCTGATCGGCCTGCCGGTGATGGGGGTCTCCTCGCTCTTTCGCCAGCGGGCCCTGGGCCTGGGGGTGGGCCTGCTCCTCTGGCCGGCCGCCTTGCTGGTGGGGCTGCCGCTCTACTTTCCCGCCGAGCGGGGCGAGGCCCTGGCCGCGGGGGTGGGCGTGATGACGGCGGCCCTGGGCCTGCCGATCGAGCCGGCCCTGGCCCTGGAGTTCGATCGCTGGCTGCCGGGGCTGACGAGCCGGCCGCCGCTGCCCACCGCCCCGCCCGAGGCCGCGCCGGTGGTGCCGCCGCCCCACGCCCTGGAAGAAGACGAGGTGGTGCTGCCCTACGGGGGCGAAGGGCGCTCGCTCTTCGTGCCGCTCACCCTGGAAGGGCCCAGCCGGGCGGCCGAGGTGTGGATGATCTTCGACACGGGCGCCAGCTTCACCACCGCAAACACAGCCACGCTCGATGCCCTGGGGGTGGAGGTGCCGGACGACGCGCCGGAGCTGACGGTGCAGACGGCCAACGGCGATCGGGTCACCCGCCTCGCCCTGCTCGATCGGGTGTGGATCGCCGGGCTGGAGGTGGAGGGGGTGACGGTGGGGGTCTGCGAAGAGTGCGCCCACGACCGCAGCGTGGGCCTGCTTGGCCTCAATGTGTCGGGGCGCTTTCTCGTGACGGTCGATCAGGCCCGCCATGAGCTGGTGCTCAAGGGGCGCAAGGGGGCCGACAACCGCGTGCTCGACATCGCGCCCTGGGTCGACGTGGCCGCGGTGGCCACGCGCTTTGGCGATGGCCGGGCCGAGGTGCGGGTGACGATGACCAACCGGGCGCGGCGGGCGGCCCGCGACCTCGTGGCCACCATCACCTGCGGGGAGGCCTACGAGGCGCGCCTCGCGCGCTTGGGCGCCGGGCAGCAGGGCGAGGTGACGGTGGCCCTGCCGGTGACGGCGCGCTGCGAGAGCTACATGGTGGCGCTGGGGTCGGCCACCTGGTGAGGCTCAGGCCTTGCCGGTCTTCCAGTTGGCGTCCATCGCCTCCACCGCGGTCCACAGCGCGAGGTAGAGCAGGGCGGACTCCTTGGGGCTGAGGTCGGCCTCGCCGTCCTTGATCTGCTCGGGGCTGCGCTCATACAGGGCCCAGAGGATCTCGTCCAAGAGGTGCGGCTGGGCGCGCCACTCGATGGCCTTGGCCCGATCGGCGAAGCCGGCGTCGGCGGGGAGCAGGCCGCCGGCGACGGCGCTGATCTTGGCGCTGGCGGCGGCGATGTCGTCGCCGCTGACCTTGTAGAGGCGGCCGCCGGACTGGTCGATCACGCGCAGGCAGACGGTCATCATGTAAAGGCCGATCTGGGCGGCCTTGCCGCCGAGGGCGGCGACGTTCTCTTCGAAGAAGCGGCCGAGACGGCGCTGGTCCTTCATCAGGCGGGCGGCGATGCTCTGAAAGCCGAGGGGATCGTTGCCGCAGGCCTCGGAGAGGCTGTGGACCTGGTCGCGGGGGATGGCGGGGTTCGACAGGGGGGAGCTCCGGGACGGAAAAAGGGCTGGGCCGCTTAGCGCCGGGGGTCGGCCTTGTCGACGGGGCCGCCCTTGTCTGCGTAGAAGCGGCGCAGGGCCTCCATCACGGCGGGCGTGGGTCCGGTGACCCGGGGCAGCTCGGGCAGCGAGGCGAGGAAGATGCGGCCGTACCAGCGGTCGATCACCCGGCGGTCGAGGATCATCACGGCGCCGCGATCGGTGGCGGTGCGGATCAGGCGGCCAAAGCCCTGGCGCAGGCGCAGGACGGCCTCGGGCAGGGCGCGGGCGCGGAAGGGGTCCTGGCCCCGGGCGGCGGCCAGCTCGGTGCGGGCCTGGGCGACGGGCTCGGTGGGCACGCGAAAGGGCAGGCGGGGGATCACCACGAGGCGCAGGGCCTCGCCGGCGACGCTGACGCCCTCCCAGAAGGAGTCGGTGCCGAAGAGCACGGCGTTGCGGTGCTCGCGAAAGCGCTGCAGCAGCCGATCGCGGCCGAGCGCGCCATGTTTGAGCATCAACATCTGGTGGCCGAGGGCGGCCTCGGCCCGCTGGTGCAGGCGCCCGAGCAGGGCGTAGCTGGTGCAGAGCACGAAGGCGCCGCCGTCGGTGACCTTGAGCGCCTCGATCAGCACGCGGGCGGCCTCTTCTTCGTAGCGGGGGTCGTCGGGATCGGGCAGGTCGCGGGGGATCGCCAGCAGGGCCTGGCGGTTGTAGTCGAAGGGGGAGGGGAAGAGGCCGGTGGAGAGCGCCCGCGGCGGGCCGGCGGGCTGGCCCATGCCGACTTGCTCGAGCCAGTGGTCGAACTCGCCGCGGATGGTCAGCGTGGCGCTGGAGACGACGGTGGTGCGCAGGGGCTCAAAGACCCGCTCGCGCAGCAGGGGGGCCACCTCGATGGGGGCCAGCACCAGGGCGGCGGCCGGGGCGGGGGCGCTCTTGTCGCGGGCCTCCTCGATCCAGCGCACGGTGCCTTCGTCTTCGCCGAGGAACTTGCCGAAGGTCTGCGACATCTCGGCGAGGCGGCGGCCGGCGCGGGCGAGGTCGAAGAGGGGCTGGGGTTCGGCGGCGCGCTCGGCGGGGGGCAGCTCTTCGAGCTCTTCTTGCAGCAGGGCCAGCTTGAGGGCGACGGCGCCGGTGCGCTGGGCGGCCTCGGCCAGGGTGGGGGCGAGCTGGCGCTGCCAGAGCTCTCCCTGGCGGAGCTCGGCGGTGATGCGCAGGCTGCGCTGCTCGGCGCTGAGCGCATCCACGCGGAGCTGCTCCAGCCAGCCGCGGGCGGTGGCCTGCAGATCGACGAGGAGGGGGCGCAGCTCGGCGCTGAGCTGGCGCACCTTCTCGGGGCGTGGCAGGGGGGCGCCGGGCTTGCCAAAGCGCTCGCCGAGGGTGGCGATGGCGCCGGGGCGCTTGTCGCGGGGCAGCAGGGGGGCCAGGGTGCGCCGCAGCATCCGGCTGGTGACCCGCTCCTGAAAGAGGCTGGTGGCGGTGTCTTCGAGGTGGTGGCCCTCGTCGACGATCAGGCGATCGAAGCGGGGCAGGATGCCCTCGCCGGCCAGCTCTTTCTTTAGGACGAGGTCGGCCAGCATCAGGTGGTGGTTGACCACGAGGAGGTGGGCGTCGGCGGCCTTGCGGCGGGCCTCGTAGTAAAAGCAGCGGTTGTAGTGGGGGCAGCGGGCGCGCAGGGTCTGGTCTTGATCGCTGGCAACCCGCTCCCAGTCGTCCTCATCGAGGGGCAGGGTGCTGTCTTGCCGGGTGCCGGTGGCGCTGACCTCGGCCCAGCGGGCCAGATCGGCGAAGAGGCGGGCGCGGGGGTCCTGGCCGGCGCCCTGCAGGCGCTCCTGGGGGTCGCCCTGCAGCTCGGCGACGGTCTCGGCGAGGCGTCGGCGGCAGAGGTAGTTGCTGCGGCCCTTGAGCACGGCGTGGCGAAAGTCGAGGCCGCCGCGGGTGAGCACGGGGAGGTCGGAGGCCTCGAGCTGGCCTTGCAGGGTGAGGGTGAAGGTGGCGACCACCACCTTGGCCTCGTTGGCCTTGGCCCAGAGCACGGCGGGCACGAGGTAGGCGAGGGACTTGCCGGTGCCGGTGCCCGCTTCGAGCACGGCGATCTCGTCGCCATTGAGGGCCTGGGTGACGGCGCGGGCCATGTCGAGCTGGCCGGGGCGGGCCTCGTAGCCGGGGATGTGCCGCGGCAGGGTCCCCGTGAAGAAGTCGATCACCGCCTCTTCGTCGAGGCGCACGATCGGCCGCTTGAAGGGCTCCACCACCCAGTTGGCGCGGGCGGCGTCGTTGCTGACGATGATGAAGCCCACGCCGTCTTCGCCGAAGCGGCCGGCGAGGGCCATGTCGGGCTCGGACGGGGTGAGGTTGCCCGAGGGGTGGTTGTGGATGACCACGTCGCCGGGGCGCGGCCGGCTGAGCAGGGCGGGCACCGAGCCGGCGTCGCCGCGGCAGTGGATGTCGACATCGGCGACGAGGCCCTCGCTGTCGATCTTGCCGACGGCAAAGACCTCGACCCCGCCAGCGGCGCGGATGGCGTCGGCGAGGCGGCGGGCGGCGGTGGGCGTGAAACGGGAGTCGCCGCGGCGCACGCGAGCTCGGGGGGGTGGGAGGGGTGAACAGATGTATCCCATCCCCCGCACGGCGGCCGCTGGCGCGCTCAGGCGCTGGCCTGGAGAGGGGCCCAGGGGGCGTGGGGGGTGGCCATGCGCGTCCACAGGGCCTCGCAGACCTCGGCCACCTCAAAGCGCAGCTCGTCGAGGTCGACGCCGGTGGGCTGGCCGTCGCGCAGGCGCCAGTCGCCGTCGATCATCACATGGCGCACCCAGGCGGGGCTCATCTGGGTGAGCAAGGTGGGGGCGATGTTCTCGCGGGTGAGGGGCTGCAGGGTGGGGGACTCCAGCACCACGAGGTCGGCCGGGGCGCCCACCTCCAGCCGGCCGAGGGGCAGGCCGAGCAATTCGCCGCCGAGGCGGGCCGACTGGGCGAGCCAGCCGAGGAGGTCGATGGGGCGCTGATCGGCGGGGCGGGCGCCCCAGAAGGCGGCCTGCAGCTCGGCGAAGAGGTTGTGGCCGAGGCCATCGGTGCCGATGGCGACGCGCGCCCCGCGCAGCTCGGCGAGGGAGGCGGTGTCCTTGCGGGGGTGGACGGTGGTCCAGGCGCCCTGCTCGCTGGCGGTGCGCAGGGCCTTGCGGTCGAGCCAGGCGCCGTGGGCGAGCAGGGTGCCGGGGCGCAAGAGGCCGTGGCGGCCGAGATCACCGAGGAGATTG
>JBEIQK010000433.1:0-5561 GCA_040376505.1 Alphaproteobacteria bacterium
CCTACGTCGGCACGGCCGGCGATGTGAACGGCGACGGCACCGCCGATCTCCTCATCGGCGGCCACAGCCGGTAGCCGAGCTTCCAGAGCCCGGGGAGCTGCACCGCCGCCGTCCCCAGCCCCGCCACCGACGTGGCGATTGCCAGCAGGTGGATCGCCGGGAGCCCCGTGTGCGCCGCGATCCACGGGCCCCCCAGGGTCGCCGCCAGCGCCGCCACGTTGATCAGCGCCGGGGCCAGGGCCGGCAGGGTGAAGCGCCCTTCGAGTTGGTTGAGGCCCCCCAGCAGCGCCGTCAGGCTGGCCCCGGCCAGCACCGGCGCCAACAAGGCGGTGAGCTGCCCGGTGAGCACGATCTTGTCGGCGTCTTCGGCGTAGCCGCCGGCCACCAGCGTCGACAGCTCCCGCGAGAAGACCACGAAGAGCGCCGTCAACAGCCCCAGCACGACCAGCAGCAGCCCCAGGGCCGCGTTGATCAGCCCCAGTGCCGCCGCCCGCCCCCCCTTCTCGCGGGCCTCGGCGAAGAGGGGCACCAGCACGTTGGTGAGCGAGCCCTCGGCCAGCAGCTCGCGAAAGAGATTGGGCACCCGGCTCGCCGCGTTCCAGGCGTCGGCCTCGTGCCCGGCCCCGAAGACCGCGGCGAAGGCGATGTCGCGCAGCAGACCGGAGACGCGGCCGGCGAGGCTGGCGAGGCCGGCGGAGAGGGCGCCACGGGCGAGGTTCGGCGGGGGAGGGGGCTTCACCCGCCCTGTGTCACCCCATTGCCCGAAGACGGCAAGCTCTTGAATGGAGGCGCCGCGGCGCCGGTCGCACCGATGCGCACCCTCGGCGCTTGGAGGATTGGATGTTCCCCGTGATTGCCCTCGCCGCCTTCTTTCCCGCCCTGGCCGCCACCCCCATGAGCGCTCGCCCCCTCGCCGCCGCCGCCGGGGAGGTGGTGGTGGAGAACACGGCCAGCAGCACGGTCCGCGTCATGGTCGACGGAAAGACCGTGGGCGCCCTGCCCGCCGGCAAGACCGGCACCTACAAGGTCGAGCCGGGCTCCCACGAGGTCGTCGTCGCGATGGGCGCCTTTGGCGAGAGCTTCCCCCTGCAGACCCGGTCGGTGCAGGTCCGCGCTGGCGTACCCGCCACCCTCACCGCCGTGGAGCCCACCGTGGCCCCGGTGCAGGTGCGCAACCACACCGGCCGCGACGCCATCCTCTACGTCAACGGCGTGGCCGGCTCCCCCCTGGCCGACGGCGAGCAGCGCATCCTTGGCCTGCCCCTCGGCGAGGCCACCGTCGAGCTGCGCCGCCCCGGCGGCCGCCTCCTCGACCGCGAGACGGTGGTGTCCACCGCCTTCGCCGCCCCCACCCTCGTCGCCACCCTCGACTACGGCGCCCTGCGCGTTCACAACCCCCATGACGATGCCCTGGCCCTGCGGGTCGCCGGCGAGAACCACCCCATCGCCCCCGGCCAGGAGCTGCTGATCGACGCGCTGCCGATCGGCGCCACCGAGGTCGACCTGCTCCTGCCGAGCGGCCTCGTCTACGGCCAGGAGCGCCTGCGCGTCGGGGCCGGCAAGGCCGAGACCCTGCGCATGTCGGCGCCGATCGACAAGGCGCTCACGCTGGTGTCGCGCCTGAGCGAGCGCGGCGAGGTCTTCATCGACGGCGTGCGCCACAGCGTCATCGAGGCCGGCCAGCGCGCCCAACTCGACCTTGCCCCCGGCAGCCACCGGGTGGTGGTGCGCGACGAAGCCGGCGAGGCCGTCTTCATGGACCGGGTCGAGGTGCACCGCAAGAGCCCCGGCGTGCTGGTGGTCGACCCCGCTTCCCGCAAGGTGAGCCGCGCGGGCGCGACCTTCTGAGGCCTCGCAATGGGGTAGAATCTGCGGCATGAACCGCGCCCGCATCGTCACCCTGCTGTGTCTCTGCGCCCTCCCCGCCGTGCTCCGCGCGGCGACAGGCGGGCCCGACAGCGCCGACATCGCCTTTGTCGACTCGACCGAGGCTTTGGGGCCGCCGAGCACGCTCATCACGCTGGGGGAGCCCACCGATCCCGGCCTCGCCGACGACGGGGCCGTGGCGGTAGCTCTGCCTTTCGCGGTCGACCTCTACGGCACGTCGGTGAGCGCGCTCTCGGCCAGCAACGACGGCACCCTCTCCTTCGACGGGGCCCTGCCGCTCAGCAGCCTGACCTGCCCCGGGTCCAGCGCCACCTGGTCGGGCGTGGCCGCGCTCGGCCAGGACTGGGCCGCCGACGCCTTCACCTACCAGATCATCGGCCGCTACCCCCACCGCGCCTTCGTCGGCCAGTGGAGCGGCGGGCACGGAACCGCTGGCGGGGAGGGCCTCGTGCAGGCCTGGCTGCTGGAGGGCCGGCCCGAGGTGGTGATCGTGCACGACGATCTCACCTTTGGCGATGTCAGCGTGGACGGCGGTGGGGGCGCCATCGTCGGCGTCCATGGCCTCTCGGCCGACGGCCTCGCCTGGTCCTGCGCCGGCGGTCTCAGCGACGGCGTCAGCGCCTGGTTCGGCCTCGCCTCGGCCCGGCCGGCGGCCGCCGATCGCCTCGACAGCGACCTGCCCGCCCCCTGGACGGGCACCACCACCAACCAGTACGCCGGGAATTCGCTGGCCGGCGGCGAGATCAACGGCGACCTCTACGACGATCTGCTCGTGGGCGACAGCGCCAGCAACCGCGCCTACCTGCTCTTTGGCGGCGAGGCCGCCGCCTCCAGCACCCTCGACAACGCCGCCGCCATCTTCACCCGCAGCGGCACCGCCGCCCTCGGCTCGGCCACCCTGATGGCCGATCTCGACGGCGACGGCGTCGATGACATCGCGCTCGGCGCCCCCGAAGACAGCACTGCCGCCGCCAGCGCCGGCGTGACCTACCTCGTACAGGGCGGCTCGGTCGGCGGCACCTACAGCCTGCCGTCGGCGGCCGATCTGTCCATTCGCGGCCCCACCGCTGCGGTCTCTGGCTACACCCGCCCGGCCGCCACCTACCAGCGCGCCCGCAGCGGCAAGGCCCTCGCCGCCGGCGACATCAACGGCGACGGCTACGCCGACCTCGCGATTGGCGCCCCCGAAGAGGACTCCAGCGCCATCAACGCGGGGGCCACCTTTGTGATGGCGGGCGGGGCGAGCTGGTTCTCGGCCAGCACCGCCAGCCTCAACACGCCCACGGCGGTCTTCGTCGGCGAGGCCGGCAACGACTACGCCGGCTCCAGCCTCGCGCTGGCCGACCTCGACGCCGATGGCGACGCCGAGCTGGTGATCGGCGCCCCCTACGCCGACTCGCCCGCCGGCAGCGCCAACACCGGCCGCGCCTACCTCGTCGACGGGGGCGCCCTGTCGGGCACCTACGCGCTCTCCAGCGCCGCCAGCGCCATCTTCGTCGGCGATGCGGGCAGCGACGAGCTCGGCTGGGGCATCGCGATCGGCGACTTCGATGGCGACGCCGCCGCCGACCTCGCCCTCGGCGCGCCGCGGGCCGACACCAGCGCCAGCGACGGCGGCGCCGCCTACGCCTTTTTTGGCGCCAGCGCGCTCAGCGGCACGCTCTCCGCCTCCACTGCCGCCGACGCCATTGTCGCGGGCGACCGGGCCTCGCTGGCCGCGGGCAGCGCCCTGCTCGCGGTCGATCTGGGCGGCAGCGTCAGCACCCTGCTGGTCGCCGCCCCCAATGATCCCGGTGGCATCAGCGGTGGCGGCTCGGTCAACCTCTTCCGCAGCCTCTCCGCGGGCACCCAGGCGCTCTCGGCGGCCGATCACCGCATCTTTGGCACCACCAGCGCCGGCGCCCTCGGCACCGCGCTCACCGCCGTCGCAGACCACCAGGGCGATGGCTACCCCGACCTCGTCTTTGGCGCGCCCTACGCCGAGGCCGACGGCGTCACCGGCGCAGGCGCCGTCTACCTCTGGTCCTTCCTACCGGACTTCCCCGACGCCGACGGCGATCTCTTTGTCGACACGGCCGCCGGCGGGCTCGACTGCGACGACGACAACGCCGCCGCCTCGCCCAATGGCATCGAGCTGCCCGCCAACGGCGTCGACGACGACTGCGACGGCTGGACCGACGACGCCGTGCTCCTGCGCCTCGATCTCGACCTCTGGCGCTACGATCTCGACGCCGAGCTCGATGTGAGCGACGGCGAGACCTTCAACTTCGAGACCGGCACCGCCGGCAGCCCGGTCGACAGCCTCTACCTGAGCCGCGACCTCGCCCTGTCGGCCGAGGGCAGCGTCACCGCCGCTACCAGCGTCTGGGGCGCCCTGCCTGTCGATTCGCTCGGCGCCGCCGTGGTCGCTGGGGCCACCAATGCGCTCACCCTGCAGCTCGGCGCCGAGATCGACGCCCTCTCCTTCCGCCTCCTCGATCCCGATGGCGCCTACACCCTCACCTTCAAGCGCGGCGGCGTCACGGTCTACACCGGCGCCCTGCTCGACCTCTCGGCCGACAACCGCAGCTACGGCGTTCCGGTTGGCCTCACGCTGTCCGAGCCCGTGGACGAGGTGATCCTGCAGGGCGAGCTGGCCGACGCCTTCGGCATCGACGAGCTCACGCTGGTCTGGGCGGTCGAGACCGACCGCGACGGCGACGGCTACACCGACAACGCCGGCGACTGCGACGACACCGACGCCGCCATCTACCCGCTGGCCACCGAAGACCTCTCCAACGGCAAGGACGACGACTGCGACGGCGTGATCGACGGGGGCAGCTACCTCGACTACACCGCCGAGGCCGCCTTCCTCAGCGCCGCCGGCTTCGCGCCGGAGCGCATCGACTTTGAGGGGCTCAGCGCCGGCCTCGCCCTGACCGCCACCTACACCGAGCTCGGCCTCACCGGCGACGGCGCTTTGACGGTCGCGGCCGATGTCGACGGCAGCGCCCCCATCGACAGCTTCGCGGCCAGCCTCTCCGCGGGCAGCGCCACCACGCTGATCTTCGACGAGGTGCAGCCGGCGGTCGGCTTTTACCTGCTCGACGCCAACGGACCGGTGAACGTGGTCGGTCGGGCCGGCGGGGTGGATCTGTACAGCCTGAGCGTCAACCTGCCGGCCGAGGACACGGCGGGCGGGCGCTTTGTCGGCCTGCTCTTTGAATATGGCGTCGACGAGATCGAGCTGTCCGCCGGCTCCACCCTCGATGTCATCGGCCTCGACGACCTCCTCTTCCACCCGCTCGGCCTCGATGATGCCGACGGCGACGGCTTCACGGAGTCCGAGGGCGACTGCGACGACAGCGCCGTGACGAGCGGGCCCACCGGCACCGAGACCTGGTACGACGGCGTGGACGCCGACTGCGACGGCCTGTCGGACTATGACAGCGATGGCGACGGCGTGGACGCCAGCGCCTATGGCGGTGGAGACTGCGACGACGCCGCCTCCTCCACCTACCCGGGCGCCACCGAGATCTGGTACGACGGCGTGGACGCCGACTGTGACACGCTCTCCGACTATGACGCCGACGGCGACGGCCACGAGAGCAGCACCTACGGCGGCTCCGACTGCGCCGACGCCAGCGCCACCATCAACCCCGAGGCCAGCGAGGTCTGGTACGACGGCGTCGACG
>JBEIQK010000978.1:0-2155 GCA_040376505.1 Alphaproteobacteria bacterium
AGTCGGGCGGCGTGAAGGTCGGCATCTTCGGCCTGCTCCTCGACAAGGAGCGTCCCGCCTGGGTCGCCGGCTATGGCGATCCCATCGCCGTCGCGCGTGAACAGACCGCCGCCCTGCGCGCCGAGGGGGCCGCCCTGGTCATCGGCCTCACCCACCAGGACATGGAGGCCGATCAGGCGCTGCTCGCCGCCCTGGGCGCCGAGGGGCCCGACGTCCTCTTTGGCGGCCACGAGCATGAGCAGCAGTCCGCCGTGGTGGGCGGGCGGGCCGTCTTCAAGGCCAACGCCGACGCCACCAGCGCCACCCTGGTGCGCATCCGGCCCGTCGCCGGCCAGCCACCGCAGATCGTCGCCGAGTCCTTTCTGCCCCTGGAGGGCGCCTCGCCGGCCCCCGATCCCGTGGTGGAGGCCCGCGTGCAGACCTGGCTCGACGCCCACGCCGCCGCCTTCTGCTGGACCAGCCTCGACGCCAAGGGCAAGGCCCTGCGCCAGCCGCCCGCCTGCCTCGACGCGGTGGTGGGCACCAGCGCCGTGCTGCTCAAGGCCGAAGAGCTGGAGATCCGCCGCTTCGAGACCAACCTTGGCAATCTGATGGCCGACTACGCCTTGTCCGCCGGGCAGGCCAAGGGCGCCACCGTCGCCTTCCTCAACAGCGGCTCGCTGCGCCTCAACCGCGACGTGCCGGCCGGGCCGATCCCGCGGCGGGTCATCGAGGAGCTCTTCGCCTACCCCACCCCCCTGGTCACAATGGAGCTGACCAGCGCGCAGCTTCAGGCGGTGGCGGCGCGCGCGGTGGAGGGCTGGACCGGCCAGGGCCACTTCCTTCAGGTCGCCGGCTTCGCCTTCGCCTTTGATCCCGCCCGCGGTGACGTAAGTCGCCTGACAGCGCTCGATCCAGGAGGTTCGAGGCCGCTGGCTCCCCAGGACCGGGTGACGGTGGTCACGACGGACTATCTGGCAAAGGGCAATGATGGTTACGGTTTCCTGGCCGGCATACCTGCTACAGACCTGGGCGTAGACCTCAAGGCGCTCAGCCTGCAGCGCCTCGGCGCCAGCCCGCCCGTCGCCCCGGCGGTGGTGGGCCGAATCTGTAATGCCCAGCGTCCGGGGCCCTGCCTCGCCCTCCCCTCCCCCTGAGCCCTCGCCCTGGAGCGCCCGCGTGACCCAGCCCGCCCAGTCCATCACCTCGCCGGCCACCGGCCGGGCCTACCGCCTGGACGAGGTCATCGGCAAAGGGGGCTTTGGCACGGTCTGGCGCGGTCAGGTCGCCGGTCAGCATGGCTTCGTCAAGCCCGTCGCCATCAAGGTCTTGAACGCCGACGTCGACGCCCTCGGTGAGCTCGGCCAGCGCCTGCGCGACGAGGCCCGCCTCCTCGGCTTGCTGCGCCACCAGTCGATCATCCAGGTCGACGACCTCGTCGAGCTCGATGGGCGCTGGGCCGTCATCATGGAGTACATCGAGGGCGCCGATCTGGCCGCGCTCCTCCGCCTGGGGCCCCTGCCGCTGCGCGTGGCCTGCGAGGTCGCCACCGAGGTCGCCACCGCCCTGGCCATCGCCCACGAGGCCCGCGACCCCTCCACGGGCAACCCGCTGCGCATCGTCCACCGCGACATCAAGCCGGCCAACATCCGCATCACGCGGGCCGGCGACGTGAAGGTGCTCGACTTCGGCATCGCGAGGGCCGAGTTCGTCGAGCGCGAGGCCCAGACCCGCTCGGTCTCCTTTGGCTCGGTGGGCTACCTCGCGCCCGAGCGCTACGACGGCGAAGAAGGGCCGCCGGTCGACATCTACGCCCTGGGCGTGGTGCTGCACCTGATGGTCACGGGCCGCTTCATGGGCCAGCTCTCCCCCAACCCCTCCCGCCACGATCAGGCCCTCAAGCAGGCTTTAAGCTGGATGGGCGAGGCCCCGGCGGCGCTGGTCGATCTGGTCCGCCAGATGATGGCCTTCGACCCGGAAGACCGGCCCAATGCCCGCGAGGTGCGCCGCGCCCTGCGCGACGTGGCGGCCTCCACCCAAGGGCCCTGGCTCATCGATGAGGCCGGCTCGCTGGTCGACCGGGCCCTGGCCCTGGCCCGCAATGCCAGCGAGCGCCCGGCCGCGTCGCCCGCCCCCCGCGCCGCCGAGGCTGCCCCGCCCGCCGGCGCCCCTTCCC
>JBEIQK010000728.1:0-3350 GCA_040376505.1 Alphaproteobacteria bacterium
CAAGCCCCAATCGGATCTGGCCCGCGAATCCCTGAAAGATCCCTACCGTTTCGACTTCCTTGGCTTGAGCGATCAGGCGCAAGAACGCGAAATCGAGCACGCGCTGGTAAAGTACGTGACTGAGTTCCTGCTGGAGCTTGGCGCGGGCTTCGCCTATGTCGGACGTCAAGTGCTCCTCACGGTCGGCGGCGAAGAGTTTTTCATCGACCTGCTTTTCTATCACCTGAAGCTGCGCTGCTTCGTCGTGATCGAGCTGAAGGCCAGGCCGTTCGACGCGGGTGACGTTGGACAGCTGAACCTGTATCTCTCGGCGGTCGACGACCTCGTTCGCCACCCGACCGACGGCCCGACGATCGGGCTGCTGCTGTGCAAGGGCAAGAACCGGGTGAAAGCTGAGTACGCGCTCCGCGGGCTCAACCGCCCCATCGGCGTCGCGAACTGGGAGACACAACTGGTGGAGAGTCTCCCGGAGAACCTCGCGGGTGCGCTCCCCTCGGTGGAGGAGATCGAGCGGGAGCTGTCGGAGCCTGGCGACTGAGCGCGCCCGAACTACAAGGCAGTTATGACGCGGGCCTTCGGCGGGCTGACGTCCCCGCACCCGACCCAACCGCGATTTATCGGGGCTGACCCCTCAGGCGGGCCCTACGGGGTCTGGTAGGGCTGCGCCAACACCGGGCTGCTGCGCGAGGAGGGCGACCCGCTCTCGCTGATCGGCCCGCCGTCTCGTGGGAATGGTGCCCATGAAGCTCAGTCCCCGACAAAAGCGCACCGCCGGCCTGGCCCTGTTTGCCCTCGCGGTCTGGGCCGGCAACCGCGCCTGGACGCCTCGCCCGCCCGGCCAGCCAACTCTGCTGGCGCACCGCGGGCTGGCCCAGGAGTACGACAGGACCGGCCTGACCGGCGATACCTGCACCGCCGCCCGCATGGTGCCGCCGACCCACGGCTACCTGGAGAATACGCTGGACTCCATGCAGGCCGCCTTCGCCCTGGGCGCCCGTCGCGTGGAGTTGGACGTCCACCCCACGACAGACGGCCACCTATGCCGAGAACATCCATGCTTGGGTGGCCTCGCTCAGGTTCGCGCACAAGCCGGCCTACCTCCGCCAGGACGAGCTCTGCGAGGCCCTTCGCGCCGCGAAGGGCCGCCTTTGCGACGGGTGGGGACATCGACAAGGGGGTAACTCTCCTCCGTTTAAGGGGTAAAAAAACACCAATCCTACCCCTTTACGGATCGCCATTGCGCCCTTGTTCTCCGGGCACCGATGCGTTTGTTCACCCCCGCCTTTCGCGACCGCCTCCGCTTCTCGATCGAGGCGACCGCCATGGACGAGGGCTACTGAGGCACTGCACTGCGGGGAGACCGATTTGGAGGGGGCAGCGACGAAGGTTGAAGGAGCTGCGCCGGGGTTACCGCGGCGGACCGGTGAGAGGGTCAGCCGCGGGGGTTGGCAGCGCGTTCGGCGAGAAGGGCGGCGAGTTGGGCCTCCAGCGCGTGGCGGGCAGCGCGTTCGGCCTCGACCTCGGCCTGGAGCTGTGCCGACCGGGACAGCGCCGCCTGGGCTTCGGCCTGGGCCTGCTCGTAGCGGTCTTCGGCCTCGCCGGCTCGACTGTTCAATTGTTCGGCGATGCGCTCCATCCGCCCGAGGAGCTCGGCGGCACCGACGAGCAAGGCGCCGTGAAACAGGAAGGCGAGCGCACCGTCGACGACGTCCAGCTCCAGCCCCAGCACACCCGACCACAGGGCGGTGCCGCGGGGGCGGATGGACCGGTAGGCGCCGTCCAGCAGGCGAAAGCCATGGAGGCGCTGCCGCAGCCGATCGTAGACAAAATACTCCGTGATGCCCAATTGGGCGAAGAGCTGCACGTTGCGGCCGAGGTCTTTGGCGCGGTCGCCGGCCATCACGATCTCGAGGGCAAGGTCGACGCCGCGCTTCTCCACGGCGACGCTCCAGCACATGCGGCGCTCGGCGGCGCCCTCGGGCTCCACGTCAACAACAGCGATGAGATCGGGCGCGAAGACGGGGGCCCCGGGGTAGAGAACGGGCAGCTCGCAAGCAAGAAAGAGGCTGCGCCCCGCGCGATCGAAGTGGTCGCGCAGCAGGTTGTAGGCCCGGTTCTTGTTGTAAAAGTGCGGAAAGCCCTCGGGCATCAGCGCAGCTTCACGCTCCAGGGCGAGGCTGGCCTCCTCGACGAAGCGGTCGCGCGCGGCCTCCGTCATCGCCAGCCAGGCCTCGGCGCTGGGCGTGATGGGGACGTCGCTCTCGAGGGGCAACGGGCCTGAGCCAGCCGGCATCATCAACCTCACGCCAGCCCCTAACCGGGCCGGGCGGACCGCGACCCTGGCTCGGCAAGCTCGTTCGGCGGCCGGTTCGCAAGGGTACCGGGCCAATCGGCGAGGCCTCGGTGGACCCGCGCTTGATGATCGTGTCCATCGACGGGGCCTAAACGAATTGCGACTGGACCTTCCGGTCGACCCACGACTTGAACAGAGCCTGCCCACGGCCGCCCCGCGCATCGCCGATGCGAGCCACCCAACCGGGGCGCGCCCGCCGAAAGGCAAGGGATCGCCGTCGATCTCGATGGAGCGGGGCGCCCGCCTGCAGGCGGCTTCGGCGGCGGGGCGCACCGCGATGAATGCGCGGGTGGGCGCGCAGCGATCCAGCCCCGGACGGTGTGGGCGACAAGGCCCCGCGACCGCGCGAAGACGGCCCCTTCGCGTCGCTCCCTGGATAGCTCGTCGCCATGTCTTTCCCGTCGACCGACGACCCCCGCCTCGCCCTCCGCTGGCTCGCGCAGGCCCGCCGCGGTCTGGTCGTCGCCCAACTGCTGCTGCTCGCCCTCGCCGTCGTCGGCGCTCCCGTCCGGGTGCCCTACGCCCCGCTCCTCGCGCTGATCGCAGCGATCGTGGTCGCCGACGCGGTCGAGGCGCTGCGCCTCGCCCGTCGTCCGGCCACCACCGCCAAGGTCCAGGCCCACATCGCCTTCGATCTGGCGGCGCTCACCGGCATCCTGCTGCTCACGGGGGGCGCCGAGAACCCGCTTCAGGCCTTCTACCTCGTGGAGGTGGCGCTCGTCGCCATCGTCTTGCCAACCCGCAGCGCCTGGTTCACCACCTTCGCGGCGATGCTCCTCCACGGCGCCGCCGTGCTGGTCGCGCCGGACCTCCCCGGCCTCGACGAGGTGCCACACGAGCACATCTCGCACCTCCTCGGCCACATCCTCGCCTTCGACATCGCTGCGGTCGCCGTCACCGGCTTCATCGGGCGCTTGTCGGCGGCCTTGCGAGCCTCCGAGGCCGACCGGGCGCGGAACGAGAAGCTCGCCGCCCTCGGCACGCTCGCGGCGGGGAC
>JBEIQK010000840.1:0-2760 GCA_040376505.1 Alphaproteobacteria bacterium
ACGGCACCTTGCTGCACGGCGCCCTGGCCCAGACCCTGTGCGACATCGGCTGGGATGAGGTGCACATCAGCGTCGACGGCGCCACCCCCGCCGTTCACGACGCCCTGCGCGGCCAGCGCGGCGCCTTCCGCCGCACCGTGCAGAACGCCTGCCGCCTGCGCCGGCTCCGCGACGCCGCCGGCCGCCGACTCCCCCGCCTCGCCGTCCACACGGTGATCACCAACCGCAACCACACCGAGGTGGCCGAGATCCTGCGCCTCGCCCACGCGCTGGGCGCCTTCCGCGTCGACTTCGACGGCCTCATCGCCTACACCCCCGAGCAGCAGGCCTTCGCCCTCTCCGCCGCCGAGCGCCTCACCCTGGCGGAGGCCGCCGCCGCCGCCCTGCCCCTGGCGGCCGCGCTCGGCCTCGCCACCACCCTGGAGCGCTTCACCGCCCCCGAGGCCCCCAACCGCGGCGAGCGCCTGCCCACGGCCCCGGCCGCCCCCGGCCTGCACGGCGCCCCCTGCCTCAAGGCCTGGCATTACCTCGTCGTTCAGGCCGATGGCCGCAGCTCCCCCTGCTGTGTGCTGGCCGGCGAGGGGGGCAGCGCCGCCGAGCAGTCCCTCCAGGCCCTCTGGAGCTCGGACCCCTTTTTGCAACGGGTGCGCGAGGGCATGGCCCAGGGCCGGCCGCTGCCCCGCTGCCGGGAGTGCTCCCCCAACATCCTCGCTCACGAGGCGCTGATCCGCGCCCACCTGCCGGAGGGCCCGCATTGGCCATCAACCTGAACCTCGAGCTCACCGACCACTGCAACATCAAGTGCAAGATGTGCAGCCAGTCCCTGCGCGACGAGGCCCATGGCGTGCCCATGCGCTTCATGGACTTCGCCGTCTGGCGCAAGGCCCTGCAAGGCCTCGCCGGAATGAAGGAGGCGGTGCACCTCTGCCCCCACTGGCTGGGCGAGCCCACCATCCACCCGCAGTTTGACCGCTTCATCGAGTACGCCTTCGCGGTCAACCCCGGCAACCGTCTGTTCGCCGAGCTCAAGCTGCACACCAACGGCGTGGTCTTCGGCGAAGAGCGGGCGCGGCTGCTGATCCGCCTCGCCAACCAGCCCGGCCAGCGGCCCGACACCTTTCGCTTTGTGCACTTCAGCATCGACGCCTTCTCTCGCTCTGTTTATGCCGACGTGAAGGGGGCGGATCGCCGCGAGCAGGTCTACAAGAACATCGAGCGCTTCTTGCGCCTGCGCGCCGAGATGGGCGGGCTGCGGCCCTTTGTCACCCTGGCCTTTGTTGTGCAGCCCGAAAACGCCCACGAGGCCCTCACCTTCCGCGACCACTGGTCTGCCCAACTCCGGGCGCTCGGCCGCGAGGTGGCCCTGCGCTACGACTGGCCCGACCGCGAGGTCGACACGCTGTACTTTCGGCCCCTCAACACCGGAGATCAGGCCGCCGCCGATCGCCTGCACGCCCGGGTGGCCCGGGAGCTCGGCATCGCCGGCGCCGCCGGAGAGCGGCTGCGCGCCGAGGGGAGCTTTTAGGCGGCTGGGGGCGTGGTTAGGAGGGCGTCATGGCTCGCTTCCTGCTCTGGCCGCCCGATCCCGCCCGCGCCATCGGCATCTCGCCGCGGGTGGACATCGTCTTTCGCGAGCTCTTCGGCACCGTGGGCCGCGAGGCCATGCTGCGCGACCTGCTCAATGAGGTGCTGGCCTGGCCCACGCCGATCGTCGAGGTGGCCATCGTTCCCGATGCTCTGCTGCCCGAGCAGCTCACCCACAAGGGCGTGATCATCGACGTCCGGGCGGTCGACGCGGCGGGCCGCAGCTACCAGATCGAGATGCAGAACGCGGCCCAGCCGGCCTTCTTTGCCCGGGCGGTCTACGGCCTCGCCGGCCTCGTGCGCAGCAAGCTCAAGCGAGGCGACGAGTACGGCGATCTGCGGCCGAGCGTGGCGCTCTGGTTCTGCGACGATGACGTGCTGCCCCTTCGCCGCGACGACGCGGGCCAGGTTCGGCACCACCGCCGGGTGATGCTGAGCGACGTCCAGACCGGCGAGGTGATGACCGACCTGCTGGAGCTGCACGTCGTGGAGCTGAGCCGCCTCCGCGCCCTGCGTCGCGGCGAGCCGCCACGCCCCGAGGAGCGCTGGCAGCGCTTCCTCGCCGAGGGGGAGACCTGGAACAAAGCGCAGCTCGGCGAGCTGATGACCCCAACCTTGGAGTCTGCGATGAACGTGCTGTTGTCCTACACCGAAGACGATGTGAAGCAGCGCCACTACGAGCGCCAGCTCGAGGCGGAGCGGGTGGAGCGGACGCGCCAGGCGGCGATGGAGCGGGCACAGCGGGCGCAGGCGGAGTCCGAGCGCGCCCTGGCCATCGAGACCGCGGCGCGCCAGGCCGAGGCGGAGCGGGCTCGTCAGGCCGAGACCGCCGCCCAGGAGGCCCGCCAGCAGGTGGAGCGGCTCGCCGCGCTGCTGCGTTCTTTGGGTCAGACGATCCCGGAGTGAGCGAGGTCCTCGTCGGCACCAGGAGGCGCCCCCGGCCCGGCTCACCGGTCGCCGGTGACCGCTACTCCGCGCCGACCTCGTCCCCTTCGTCCTCGTCGAGCATCTCCTGGGCCTCGGCCACCAGGCGCATCGACAAGCCCCGGGCCTGATCGATGTGGTCGCCCAGCACGGCGATGGCGCCCATCATCTCCTGGAGCGCCCGGCTGCCCTCCCCCGAGTCGACCTCGCGGCTCAAGGCGTCAGCGCTGGTGCGGATGATCGACAAGGCCG
>JBEIQK010000591.1:0-4202 GCA_040376505.1 Alphaproteobacteria bacterium
AGGCGCGGCCGATGTTCTGGAGGGTCTTGGGGTGGGGCCAGGCCGCCTGGGCGGCGAGGAACTCGTCGAGAGCCCCCTGGTAGTCGCCGGTCTTGGCGGCCTGCAGGCCGGCGGCGAAGTGGCGACGGGCGTCATCGCGGGGCTCGGCCTGGGCCACGCCGCCCATCGCCAGTAGAAGCAAGAGGCCCCGAAGCAGGCTGCTGGCGATCCGCTGCGAAGGGGGGGGCGGTAGTCGCATCGGCAGGCGCATCGGGGCTCCAACAAAAACAGATCAGAGGTCTTCGGGCAGGCCTGCGTAGCCGGTGGGGGCTTCGGGGGCCGGCTCGGCCTTCTTTTTGGGCGGCTCGGCGGTCTTGGCGGCGGGGGGGCTCTTGGCGGCCTTGGCGGCCTTGGCCGGCGCCGGCTTCGCGGCCTCCGCCGGGGCCGGGAGCGGGGGCTCGGGCGGCGGGGCCTCCACGGGCGGGGCGACCTCCACCGGGGCCGGCTCGGCCTCGACAGGCGGCGGGGCCCGCGTGGGCTCGGCGACCGGTGACTCGGCGGGGCCGAGGAAGCCGACCCCATAGGCCCCAGCACAGACCGCCACGGCGAGGACCAGCACCACCAGGGCGCCAGCGACCACCATGCCCCAGGGGGAGCGCTCGGGCTCGGCGCGCAGGGGCACGGTGGGCTCTAGGCCGGCGGCGACCACGCTGGGGGCGTCGACCCGGCTCAGCTCCACCGAGCCCGAGCCGGTGCTGGCCTGGGGACTCGCCTCGTTGATGCTGGCGCTGGCATCGCCGCTCATCGAGGGGAAGCAGGCCGACAGCTCGATCATCAGGGCGCCGACGTCGGCGAAGCGCCGCTCGACGTCTTTTTCGAGGCAGCGCCGCACGGCGGCCTCGAGGCCGGGGGGAAATCGCTGGTCGGGGGCGACGGCGGCGAAGGCCGGTACCGGGTTGTTGATGTGGGCGATCATCGTCGCCGTGCTGCTCTCGCCGTGGAAGGGCCACTTTCCGGTGAGGGCGCGGAAGAGCAGGATGCCGATGGCGTAGAGGTCGGCGCGGTGATCGATGTCGGCGCCGCGGATCTGCTCGGGCGACATGCAGTGGGGGCTGCCGAGGATGAGCCCCGCCCGGGTGAGGCTCTGATCGTCTTCGAGCACCTTGACGAGGCCAAAGTCGACGACCTTGACGTGCTCGGCGCCGTCGTCGTCGCGGCCGATCAGCAGGTTGCTGGGCTTGAGATCGCGGTGTACCACCCCGCGCTTGTGGGCGTAGCGCAAGGCGCGGCAGACCTGCAGGATCAGCGAGACGGTCCGCTTTGGGTCCATCGGGCCGCCGCGCAGGATGTCGGTGAAGCGCGGGCCTTCGATGTACTCCAGGGCGAGGAAGAAGCGCCCGTCGGCGGTCTCGCCATAGTCGTAGAGCGTGACGATGTGGGGGTGCGAGAGGTTGCCGAGCGTCTCGGCCTCGAGCCGAAAGCGCTCCTCGAAAGAGCCGCCGTCATCGGACTCCGAGCCGGGGGTGAGCACTTTGAGGGCCACCATCCGGTTCAGCTCGAGCTGGCGGGCGAGGTAGACGGTACCCATGCCGCCGCGCGCGATCAGCCGCTCGACCCGGTAGCGCCCGCCCACGACCTCCGAGATCATGTCCAGGGGCGGGAGGGACGGATTCTGGGACTCTCGCTCGGACACCGGATCGCCTCGTCGGGGTGCCATCCGCGCCGGCCTGGGTGCGGCGCTGGGGAGAGCGCGACAGACCGCCAGCCGGGCTCAGAAGGACAAGTGAGCCTACCACAGGGCCCGCGAGCCACCAAGATCAGTCCCCGCTGACAGATCGGCGATCATTCTTCGGAGCCGCGGTCCACCCGCAGGGCCCGGCGGTCGGCGCGGCCGGCCTCGTCGAGGGCCACGATCTCGTGCGCGCCGGGGCTGGGGGTCCACCACAGGGTCTCGTCGGCGCCGGCGCTACCGAGCCAGACGCCGTCGACAAACCAGGAGAGGCGCACCTCGGGGGCGGCCTCGGCGCGCAGCTCCACCTCCTGGGCGGTGGCCTCCAGGCCGCTGATGAGCTTGAGCACGGCGCCAGGGAGGGGGTGCAGGATGCGGGGCGGCGGGCCGATGGGCGGCGGGGCGCAGCCAGGGGCCCAGGCGGGGATCGGCGTGCCCCGCGTGAGGTCGGGGCCGAGCCAGCGGCGAACGGCGGCGGGCCAGCGGGTGACTGTCAGCAGGCGGGTGGGCCCGCTGCGGCAGCCGGGGCGCACGCGCAGGCCGCTCTGGGCGTCGACCTCGATGTTCTCGTGCTGATCGCAGCGATCGGTGGGGATGCGCGCGGCGAGGGCCGGGGCGAGGCGGGTCTGGGTGCAGGCGGCGCCGGGCAGCTTGCCGGAGAGGGCGCAGAGGTTGACCTCGCCGAGGCCCTTGGGGGGTGGAGGCGGGTCGCCGGCGTGGCCGTCGCCGAGCCCCTCCAGGATGTCGAAGAGCAGGGGCGCGGCCAGTTCGGCGCCGACGAGGTGGGCGCTGCTGCGGTTGTCGAGGTTGCCGAGCCACACCACGGCGGCGTAGCGACGGCCGGCGCCGGCGGCGAGGGCGTCGCGGTTTCCGTAGCTGGTGCCGGTCTTCCAGAAGAGGTGCTGGGGCACGGCGCCGGCGGCGACGCGATCGGGACAGTCGGGGCGGTCGCGGCGGCGCAGCGCCTGGGTGGTGAGGTAGGCGGCCTCGGGCGACCAGAGGGCGATCCCCTCCCCTTCGGCCTCGGCGGCCCGCCAGCGCAGGGGCTTGTGCTGGCCGGCGTCGGCGAGGCTGGCGTAGAGGCCGGCCAGCTCGATGGGCGTGATCTCCACGCCGCCCACCGCCGCGGAGAGGCCGTAGTGGCCGGGCTCCTCGCGCAGGCTGCGCACCCCAGCCCCGCGCAGATCGCCTAAAAAGCGCTCCACGCCGATCTGCGAGAGCAGGCGCACGAAGGGCAGGTTGAGCGAGCGCGACAGGGCCTCTTCGAGGGGGAGCAGGCCGGAGAAGGCGCCGTCATAGTTGAGGGGGGCGTAGTCGCCAAAGCGGGTGGGCACGTCCTCCACGGCGGTCTGGGGCAGGGCGAGGCCGAGATCGAGGGCCCGGGCGTAGAGCAGGGGTTTCAGGGCCGAGCCCGGGGAGCGTGGCACGGCGAAGGCGGGGATCTGCCCGCCGTGGTCGTCATCCCAGAAGTCGAGGCCGCCGGCCAGGGCCACCAGCGCGCGGCTGCGCCAGTCGACGACCACCACGGCGGCGTTGTGCACGCCCACCGCCCGCAGGCCGCGGGCGCGCTCGGCGAGGCGGCGCTCGACGAGGGCCTGCACGCCGCGATCGAGGGTGGTGTCGATGCGCAGGCCGCCGGCCCGGGCGCGCATCCAGCGGGCGGCGTGGATGGCGGCGCGCGGCAGGGGGGCGAGTTGGGTGGGGAGGGGCGCCCGCTCGATGTCTTCGAGGGTGGTGGCGGCGTCAAAGACGCCGGCCTCGATGAGGCGGCGGGCGACGGCGCGGCGGCCGGCGCGCAGGGCCTGGGGGTGGCGGGGGCTCCGGCCGTTGGGGTCCTGGGGGATGGCCAGCAGCAGGGAGATCTCGGCGGGAGAGAGGGCCTGGGCGCTGTGCCCGAAGAGGGCCCAGGCGGCGGCCTCGACGCCCTCGACGTTGCGGCCAAAGGGGGCGAATTGCAGCCAGAGGCCGAGCACCTCGTCTTTGTCGCGCTGGGCGGTGAGCTGGAGGGCTCGGAGGGCCTCGATGGCCTTCGAACGCAGGGTGCGGGGCCGGGGCTCCAGCAGGCGAATGGTCTGCATGGTGAGCGTGCTGGCGCCGGAGACCACCTGCCCGGCGGCGAGGTTCTGGCCGGCGGCGCGCAGGATGGCCAGGGGGTCCACGCCGGGGTGGAGGAAGAAGCGCGCGTCTTCGAGGGCCACCAGCCCGGTGATGAGCTGGGGATCGACCTCCTCGCGGGCGACCGGGATGCGCCACTTCTCGTCGGGCGAGAGGAAGGCGTGCAGGACCGCGCCCTCGGCGTCGCGCACCACCACCGAGCCGCTCAGCGCGGCGCGCTCGGGCAGGGGGGCGAAGAAGAGGAGGTGCAGCAGGGCCAGCCCGGCGAGGCTGAAGACGACGCGGAGGCGCCGCGCGGTCGGCGGGTTCACAAGGTCAGGCCCTCCCAGGGGCCGCGGATGGCGACCATCGCGCCGCCATCGCGGGCTTGCTGGTCGGG
>JBEIQK010001071.1:0-1814 GCA_040376505.1 Alphaproteobacteria bacterium
CCCTCCGACCCTGGGCTTAGCGGAGCGTGTAGGTGACGCCCAGCATCAGCGCCTGCAGCGACTCCTCGATCTCCAAGGCCGCGCCGTCGATCTCGCCGGCGAAGGCGCGCTTCTCCAGCTCGAGGCCAGCGCGCACCGCGATCTGCGGCTTGACCTCCACCCCCAGCTCGAGGCCGAGGTGGTGGTTGGAGGGGGCCGGGGTCAGGGTCTCGGCCACCGCCAGCTCGGCGTAGACGCTGCCCTTCTCGACGAGGAGGCCGCCGCCGAGACGGGCCCCCACCGCGGTCAGGGGTTCCAGCCCCACCTCCACCTTGGCGGCGTCGGTGTAGGTGAAGGCGTGGCTGGCCATCCGGTGCAGGCCGCCGGCGCCAAACCAGGAGATGCCGTCGGCCAGGGCGCCGTGGTAGCGCGCGCCGGCCACCGCCTCCCAACCGCTGGCGGTCTGCTCTTCGCGGCCTGCCTCGACCGGATCGGAGACGTAGCGCAGGCGGGCCTCGGCCCCCCAGGTCTCTCCGAAGCGGGCGACGCCGCGCAGATCGAGGCCGGGGCCGCCAAAGAGGTCGCCGCCGAAGGCATCTCCGGTGCTGTAGCTGGCCTCGGGGGGCAAGGTGTTGCCCGGCTTGTCGGCGCTCATGGCGTAGGTGCGCGGCGCCGTCGCCAGCGAGACCGAGAGGCGGGCGCCGCCCTCGCCGCTCGAACCGCCGCTGCGGGGCGCCTTGGGGGCTTTGGGGGTGCTGGCCGAGGGCGCCGACGGGGCCGCCGGCGTCGCGACCGCGGTCGGGGCCGGCGTCGCCACCGCCACCGGGGTCGGCGCCACCGGCGGGCGCTTGATCACGCCGGGCAGCTCGACCATCTGCGCGCCCACCGCGCGCTTCCAGCGTTCGAGCACTGGATCGGCCTCGGCCGGAATCTTGGGCGCGGCCGACCCCTCGGCGACCGTGAAGATCACCGCTTCTTCGACGAGGCCGGCTCCGCTCACCCGCACGGTGCTGGGCCCGGCGCTCATCGAGCCAGCGTAGGAGGCCCAGGCGATGCCGCGGGCATCGGTTTTTCCGCCAGCGCTGACCGTTCCGGCGCCGACGGGCACCGAGAAGGAGACCGGCAGATCGGCCACCGGCAGGCCGTAGCGATCCACCGCCACCGCCACGAGGTAGCCGGGATGGCCGATGCCCACGTCGGGATCGACGGCCCAGAGGAGGAGGCGAGCCGCCGGGTTGCCCGCACCCTTGACCTGCGGCGCGGCCAGGACCAGCACGCTGTCGGCGCCCGCCTTGAGCTTGGTGGCGATCTTGTAGCTGCCGTCTTTGTTGTCGACGATCTTGCCCACCTTGTCGAGGCCGTCGACCACCAGCTCGGGCGGCGCGCCGGTGATGCTGCTGCCGGTGGCGTCCTTGACAAAGACCGTGACGCCCACGTCCTTCTGGCCCGCCTCCAGCCGGTTGGTGGAGAGCGAGAGCGAGGTGGAGGCCGGCCCGCTGATCAGGGCCACCGTCTGCTTGCGCTCCACGCCGCCGAGGGTGGCCGTGAAGGTGACGCTGGTGGTCTTCGGCGCCGGGGTGAAGAGCGCGCGGAAGCTGCCCGGCGCGGCGCCGGGGCTCACCGCCGCGACCGAGCCCGACGAGGCCACGATCGTGGGCGGGGCGCCCTTGTAGGGGCTGCCGTCGGGGGCGAGCGCCAGCAGGGAGACCGTGAAGGCGCCCTCGGCGTCGGCGGCGGCGGTGGCCGGCAGGGGCGCAAAGGAGAAGACCGGCGCTTCGCCGTAGGCGAGGTCCACCGGCTTGTCGACGGTGGCGCCCTTGGCCGTGGACTTGAGC
>JBEIQK010000046.1:0-16320 GCA_040376505.1 Alphaproteobacteria bacterium
CCAGAGGTCGCGGCCCGGGTCGAGCTCCCGCAGCACCGAGGCGGCGATCAGGGCCACCGGCGCCGCCGAAGCGGAGCGCACGCCGAGGGTCACGAGGGCCTGCGCGGCGTCACACAGCGTGATGACGTCGGTCTGGCGCGCCGCCTCCCACAGCTCCATCGCGATCTCACCGACCGGGCGGGCCTCGCGGGCGAGGCTGTCGGCCCGGTCGAGCAGCAGCTCGCAGCGCACCAGGGGGTGATCGGCCGGCAGCCCGCTGTACTCCTCGGCCATCGCGAAGCGCCGACCGGGCACCGCCGCCGCCACCAGGGCCGCCGCCGCCGAGCCCTCCGGCGCCAGCACCTCGGGGGCCACCGCCACCCGGCGCCAGCGCTCCTGGCTCATCCAGCCGAAGTGGGGCCAGGGGCGCAGGTCGCGCACGTCGCGGGCGAGGCTGTCGCTGGCCTCGGCCTCGCCGCGCCAGATCCCTGCCGCCCCCTCGCCGGCCTCGTCGAGGAAGCGGGCGAAGCGCGCGGCCTCGCCGTGCTCGGGCTCACAGGCGAGGGCCTCGGCGATGAAGGCGCGGGCCACGGTCACGGCACCGCGGTCAAGGGCGCGCACGGCGCCGTCACAGCGGGCGAGGGCGCGCTCGGCGGGCGCTCCGTCGACGAGGCGCCGGGCGATGAAGACGTCGCCATCGGGGCGGCAGAGGCTGGCCAGGGCGAGGGCTTCCGGGGCGCCGGCGGCCAGGGCGGCATCGAGCAGGTCGCAGGCGGCGTCGCTATGGCCCAGCGCCCACTGGGCCCGGGCGCCCACCACCAGCTCGGCGGGGTCGGCGACGGTCAGGCTCTGGCGGAGGCGGCGGAGGGCCGGCAGCACCCGTCGGGCCTGCCCCGCGCAGGCGGGCTCAAGCAGCCGGCGGTGCAGCGCGGCGGAGGAGGGGCTGAGGCGAAAGGAGCGGGCGAAGGCGGGGTTCAGGGTCATGGTCGGTATCTCCGCCGCCCTTCATTGCAAGCTGCGTGCCAATGGTAGATCAGTGACATAGGCTGACGGAGCCTGACGGTTGACACCCCCCCTGTCGACGGCGGTCCGGCGCTGGTTTCCTCTGCCTGATCCTTCGATGGGAGCGCTCCGATGCTGATCTTCGCCCTGCTGGCCTGCGCCACTTCCCCTGACGAAGGTCGACGGGCGCCCGCCGCCCCGCCCCTGAGCGAGGCCGCCGCCGAGGTCTTCACGGTCGACCCGGCGGAGCTCCGCTACGACGAGGCCGCGGGGCTCGTGATCTGGAGCCCCAACAGCCGGGTTCAGTCGGCGACGTACAGCGTCTACGAGCTCGATCTGCCGAGCCTCCTCGCCGTCACCGGCGGCCGGCCGACGGCGCCGGTGGCCCTCCGGCTCTCCCTGGGCCCCCCCGACGTGCGCACCGAGTCGCCGGCCGACCCCACGCTGCCCGCGCCGGCGGGCGGCTTTGTGATCACCACGCGCCGCGGCCGGGTCCTGGGCCTCGCGGGCGCGCCATGACCCTGCTCCTGGCGCTGCTCCTGGCTCCGGCGGCGCAGGCCGGCTGTCTCTTCACCGCGGTGGAGACCCAGCTCGCCCTCGACCCCGCCGAGCCCGCCCTCGCCTTCGTCGAGCAGAGCCGGCTGCGCCTCGTCGCCGATGAGGACGGCTGCAGCACGGTGACCGTGCCGGTGCCCGGGCTCCAGGCCCTGTCGCTGCGCAGCCTCCCACCCGAGGGCCGCCCGGAGACGCTGAGCCCGCGCCGCTTCTCGGTGCGCGACGGTGAGGCCACCCTCTTCGTGCCCGAGCTGAACCGCGGCGGCGCCGTGGAGGTGAGCCTGGAGCGGCGGGTCCGCGGCCCCTGGACCTGGGCCCTGCCCGCCTACCCGATCGAGCAGGCCACCTTGCAGCGGCCGGCCGGCCTGCCCGCCTGGGCCGGTCGCGGGGGCACGGTGATCGACGCGAGCGCCGAGAAGTTGCGCGCCACCGATCTCTCCGCGGGCTCCACGCTGATCGTGCAGATCGGCGCGGCCGAGCCGCCCGGGCCCCCGCTGGGCGGCGCCCCCCTCCTCCCCACCGGGCGGGAGCTGGTCTACGAGGCCGATCCGCCCGCCCGCGGCGGCGAGCCGGCCACCGGCCGCACCCGGGTCACCGAGTTGGGCCGCATCGGCCCTTCCCCGGGGCCGACGGGGTGGGTCGGCCTCTCGCTGCCGCCCGCCGCCACCGAGGCCTGGTGTGTCTTGGGCGAGGGCCCCCGCCAGGCCGCCCCCGACGGCCGCTGCCTGGGCAACCCCCCGCCGGAGACCGCGGTGCGATGGGGCTACACGCTGCCCCACCTGCTGGTGGTGGGCCAGGGGGTCATGCGCGGAGCCGCGCCCTGGAAGGTGGAGGGCGGGCGCCTCGCCTACGCGGCGCCGATGCGCGAGGGAGCCGACGGCGTCATCGGCTCCGACAGCATGGCCCACTTCCGCCTCCTGGAGGTGGGCGGGCAGCCAGTCTTCCCCGACAAGGAAGCCGCCCTGGCCGCCCTCGACCGGGCCTGGCGGATGGCCTCGATCCCCGAGCCAGCGGTGCCGCTGTCGCTCAAGAACTGGCGCGGCGACGACCCGGCCGAGCTCGTGGCGGCCATGCTCGACCAGCTCGGCCGCGAGGTGACGGTGACGCCGAGCCCCTTCGCGCCCTCCTTGCAGCCCCGGCCCCTCCTCGACGCCCGCCGCTCGGGCTGGGCGAGCCCCATCGAGGCCGCCCTGATCTTCGCCCGCTACCTGCAGCAAGAGAAGCTCGACGCCACCGTGATCCCCGCCGCCACCACCGAGGGGCCGCACCCCGAGTTTCCCGACGGCTACGACCGCGCCGTGGTGCGCTGGCGCCGGGGTGCACAGACGGTGTGGATCGATCCGGCCTGCACCACCTGCGCGCTGGGCGAGCTGCCGCTGGAGCTGTGGAGCGCCCCGGTCTTCGCCGACGGCCTGGAGCGCCTGCCGCCGCCCCCAGAGGCGCCCACCCTCGTCTGGACGGGCCGCTACGACGCCGCCGGCGCCTTCTCCGCAGCGGTGCGGATGAGCGCGCCCCTCGCCCAGCACCTGCGCGCCCGTCTCGGTGCCGCCCCCAAAGAGGCCGCCCCCGACCTCCTGCGCGCGCTCACCGGCTTCGTCGGCGGTCGGGTGGAGGCTGTGGAGGGTACGGCCAGCCGGGGCGCCCCGGCCGAGCTCCGCGTGTCCGGCGGCGCGCTGTCGCCCCTCGACGTGGCCCTGCAGGCCTACCCGGCCCGCCGCCTGCCGCTGGTGTTGGAGCGCCGCCTCCGCAGCGAGGCGCCCCGCTGGCAGCCCGGCGAGGAGACCCGGCGCTGCCCGGGCTTCGTCTACACGCTCACCCGCACGCCGACGAGCTGGGCCGAGACGCTCACCCAGGCGCCCCAGGCCCCCGACGTGGCGCCCTGCGCCCTGCCGACCCCCTAAACCTCGAAGCGGAAGCGGCTGGTGGCCGTGCCCTCGACGATGAGGAAGAGCTCCACGCCGCCCTCGGGCTCGATGGCGGCGGCGTAGACGCCATCCACGCCGATCGCGAGGCGCACCTCGGTGATGTCGCGGTTGGGATCGGTCACCAGCGGGATCGGCTCGGTGCGCGGCCAGCTCATCGCCCAGGCGCTGGCCGAGCCCCCGGTGCTCTTGGGCTCCTGGGTGAAGGCCACCGTCACGCGGCCCTCAAAGCTCACCACGTCGAGGGTGCCGATGGGCAGCTTCTTGTGGAGCTGCAGCTCGTCGGGCTTCTCGTTCGGTTCGAGCGCGCTCACAAAGAGGCCATGGCTGGTGGCCGAGAGCCAGGCCACGAACATCTTGTCGCCCAGCGGCGCAGATCCGCAGCGGCGGCCGGGGAAGTTGGCCGGCGCCCCCATCGGGCTCTTGCCGCCCTTGGTGCCCAGCTCGAAGATGACCCCGCCCTTGCTCAGCACGAGGGGGTGGTGATCGCTCACGAAGCCGCGCAGGGTCGGCATCGCCGTGTTGTAGAGGAGGCCCACGGTCTCGCCGTCGATGCGGTGCACCTGGAGCCCGGGCCCCTCGCGGGAGATGCCGTAGAGCACGAGGCCGTCGGGGCCGTGCTGGAGGATCGGCCGGGCGCCCGGGGTGTAGGGCACCTTGATCTTGCGGTTGGAGAGCAGCACGCCCTCTTCGCTCACGTTGAGCAGGGTGCCCACCACGCCGCCGGGGCGGTCGACCAGCACCAGCACGGCAAAGCCATCCGGCGTGGCGCACATGGCGCGGGCCACCACCAGGTCGGCCGGCACGGGGAGGGCCATCGGCACGCCCTCGTAGCGGCTGCCCAATCGGCCGATCATCAGGCGCACCACGGTGCGGCCCTCGCCTTCGGGGTTGTCCCAAAGCAGGGCCACCGCCCGCGGGCCGATCGCCAGGGTGGGCTCCTCGATGCAGACCACCGGCGGGGCGGCAGCGCCGCCCTGGACCGCGCCTTCGAGGGTGCCATCGAGCTGGGCGTCGGTGATGACCGCACCCTTGGCGTTGACGCCGGTGAGCACGGCCTCAGAGAGGTCGGCCCGGGTGAGGTCGGCGAAGCAGAGCACGGCGCCGGTGAGGTCGGCCCCGGAGAGGTCGGCCCCGCCGAGCTTGGCGCGGGTGAGGTCGGCGCCCTTGAGCACAGCGCCCTCCATCCGGGCCTGGCTGAGGTCGGCGCCCGACATCTTGGCGCCGCTGAAGTCGGCCTTCACCAGCGAGGCGGCCCGCAGGATGGCGTTTTGCAGGTCGGCCCGCACGAGCTTGCAGTCGGGCAGCTTGGCCTCGGTGAGGTCGACGCCGGCCAGCGTGGAGCCGGTGAAGTCGGTGCGCTTGAGCTTGGCGCCGGTGACGTTGGTGTTGGCGATGACCGCGTCGGTGATCTCGGCGTCGGTGAGGTCGGCGCCGCTGAAGTCGGCGTCCTTGACCTCGACCCCGCCCATGAAGGCCTCGCGCCAGATGCTCTTGATGGCCATCGCCCCCGAGAGCCGGGCGTTGCTGAGGTCGGCGCCCGAGAGGTTGGTGCGGGCAAAGATGGCGTCGGTGAGGTCGGCGTTGCTGAGGTCGGCCTTCTCCAGGTTGGCGCCCGAGAGATCGACGCCAGCGAGGCGGGCGCCGGAGAGGTCGGCGCCGAAGAGCTCGAGCACGCCACGCCGGGAGCGGGTCGTGTTGAATTCCTCCACCTTGCCATTCACGAGCAGGTCAAGCAGATCCATGTCTTCTCCCGAGGACCCGACGCGACAGGGGCGCCGGCGGATGGAGCGGTTCAGCCCCGACGGGGCCCCGCGCCGAGCGAGCCGGCCCGGTTATCTCAGTCGACCGGCCCTGGGAGGGACAAAATGTGCGCCCAGGGCCCCGAGGTGATCCCATGGCCATCGGCCCCGCCCTGGCGCTCAGCGGCCTGCTGGCCAACCCCCTCGATCTCGGCCGGCTGCTCGATCCCGGCCGAAGCCGTCCGCCGATGCCCTTTCACGAGGCCACCCTCGACAATGGGCTGCGCGTCGTCATCCTCCCCGATCACGACACGCCCCTGGTGGCTCTGCATCTGCAGCTCAACGTGGGCGGCGCGGATGATCCCGACGATCGGCCCGGCGTGGCGCACCTCTTCGAGCACCTGATGTTTGGCGGCTCGGCCCACGCCCCGGCCGGCGCCTTCGACCGCCTGCTGGCCGCCGCCGGCGGCGACAACAACGCCTGGACCGACCTCGACCACACCGCCTACCACCTCGTGGTGCCCCGCGGCGCCCTCGACCTCGCCCTCTTCCTGGAGTCCGACCGCCTCGGCTTTCTCGCCGGCGGACTCACCACCGACGAGTTGGAGAACCAGCGCAAGGTGGTGGCCGGCGAGTACGGCATCGCCGACGACGAGCCCCACGGCATGGACGCCGAGGCCCTGGCCTTCGCCTTCTACCCCGAGGGCCACCCCTACCGCCGCGGCGTGCTCGGCCAGATGGGGCGCCTCGCCGCCGCCAGCCGCGAGGAGCTGCTGGCCTTCCACGCCGCCTGGTACCGCCCCGACAACCTCACCCTGGCGCTGGTCGGCGACGTCGACCCCGAGGCCGCCCTGGCCCGCGTCGCCCACTGGTTTGGCGACATCCCCCGGCCCACGGCGCCGATGCCCGCCCGCCGGTCGGCCCCTGCCGTGCGCATCGAGGGCGAGCAGCGGCGGGTCTACGTCGATGAGATCGACGACGCCAGCCTCGTCATCGCCTGGCCCACCGTTCCCGCCGGCCACCCCGACGAGGCCCCCCTCGACCTCCTCTCCTCGCTGCTGAGCAGCGGCCCGGGCAGCCGCCTCGACGATGCCCTCTACTATGATCAGCGCCGCGTCGACTCCCTCTCCGCCTGGACCGAGAACAGCCGGCTGGGCGGCCGCTTTCACATCGAACTCTCCCAACAGGAGGGCCCCCTCGGCCCCAGCCTGCGCCACCTCGACGCCGCCCTCGACGCCGTGCGACGGTCGCCCCCCACCGCCGCGGAGGTGCGCCGCATCCAGGTGCGCTGGGCCGGCGGCTTCTTGCGCCAAGGCACCGGCCTTGAAGAGCGCGCCGAGCTCATCAACCGCTGCCTGTGGCTGCGCGGCGACCCCGACTGCCAGGGCTGGCACGAGGTCCGCTACGCCGCCCTCACCGCCCAGGACATCGCGCGGGTGCTCGACACCTACCTGCACCCCAAGAACCGGCTGCTGCTCAGCGTGGTCAGCCCCGAAGAGCGCGATTTCGCCCTGGCCGGCTCCACCGCGGTGGAGGTCTGGTGATCGCCCTGGCCCTCCTCCTGCTGCTGCCCCTCGCCCTCGCCGAGAACCCCGATCGCAGCGCACCCCCCGCGGTCGTGCCGCCCCCGCCGCCCCCCTGGCCGGCCCCGGCGGTCTACGCGCTGTCCGACGGCACGCCGGTGTGGATCATCGAGCGCCACGATCAGCCCCTGGTGCGCATCGAGCTGTCGGCCCGCCGCGGCAGCGCCGATCTGGCCGACCCCCTCGGCGCCCGGATGGCCCAGGCCCTGCTCGACCGCGGCACCACCCGGCGCGAAGCCCAGGACTGGCAAGACGCGCTCGACGCCGAGGCCGCCACCGTCGACCTCGGCATGGGGGCCCTGCGCGCCTGGGCCGACGTGGAGGCCCTGGCCGGCGAGGAGGAGGCCGCCTTGCGCCTCGCGCTGGAGGCCTTTGTGCACCCCGCCTTCGATCGCCAGGAGCTGCGCCGCACCCGCAAGGACTGGCGCACCGCCCGCGCCGAGGCCTGGACCTCCTCGGCTGAGGTCGAGGACGCCGCCCTGCGCCAGGCGGTCTACCCTGCAGACCACCCGCTCGGCGCCCGCACCATCCCCGCCGACTACCGCCGCCTGCGCAAGCACCGCGTGCAGCGCGCCTGGAAAGAGCTGCTCACCACGGCCCAGCCGGCCATCCTGGTGGTGGGCGACGTCACGCCGGCCCACATCCTGCCCCTGCTCGAGGCCACCTGGGCCGGTGCCCTCCCCGGCCGCCGCGTGTCCCCGCCCCTGCCAGCCCCGCCGCCGACCGGCCTGCGCCTCATCCTGGTCGACCAGCCCGGCACCCGCCAGACGATGCTCAGCGCCTCGCTCCCCGGCCTGCCCGCCGACCACCCCGAGGCCCCCGCCCAGCTCCTCGCCATCCACGCCCTGGGCGGCAGCTTCACCAGCCGCCTCAACAGCAACCTGCGCGAAGACAAGGGCTACACCTACGGCGCCGACGCCTGGCTCGACACCTGGCCCGGCCACAGCCGCATCCGCGCCAGCACCTCGGTCGGCGTGGAGCACAGCGCCGCGGCCCTCCAGGAGCTGATCGTCGAGCTCGACCGCATGGCCAGCGCCCCGCCCAGCCCGGCCGAGGTGGAGGCCGCCCGCAACGGCCTCTTCGTCAGCGGCGCCCGCGCCCTCGACAGCCTGGAGGGCGCCGCCTGGCCCTTCGGCCTCGCCCTGTCTGAAGGGGCACTCCCCAATCGGCCCCGGGCCCGGGTGGAGGCCCTGGCCGCCACGCGCCCCGAGGAGGTCGCCGCCACCGCCGCCCGGCTCTTCGGGAGCCCCGATCGGGTCATCGTCATCGTCGGCGACCGGGAGCAGATCGAGCCCGCCCTCGACGCCGCCGGCCTCAGCCCCACCGCCATCTGGGACCGCAAGCGCCTGATCTTGGAGCGGCGCGCGCTTTAGTGCTATTCTCCGTGCCCCAACGCCGGAGGCGCGCGTGCTGGCCCTGATCTTCGCCTTGTCCTCATCCGCCCATGCCTATGGCTCGGAGCCCCAGCACGTCGTCCTCACCGATCTGGCCGATCTCTTCGACCGCACCGAGATCGACACCGGCTGGCTCCCCACCGACAGCCCGCTCCAGGTGCGCTTTCAGATCGCCAGCACCGGCGGCGCCGCGGTGCTGATGGAGGGCGACGCCTACCTCTCCTGGCCCGAGGCCCTCACCCTGGCCTTCAAGCCCGAGCCCGGCACGGGCGCCTTGCTGGTCGACACCACGCTCTCGGCCATCACCTCGGTGCGCTTTGACGTCGCCGGCTACGAGTGGGACGCCGAGGTCGACCGACGCGACTTCACCATCGCCGGCGAGACCTTCTTCGACCCCTTCACCCAGGACGACGGCACCCCCGACCACGCCGAGGTCATCTTCGCGGGCGACCGCACCGAGCTGGTGAGCTTCGACTTCGACGTCTTCACCGGGGTCAGCGCCCAGTTCTCGATGCCGATGGTGCCCACCGCCACCACCACCTTTGACGGTGTCTCCTGGACCGTCGAAGGCACCGACCTGCTCATCTACCAGGACGATGTGGCCACGGTCACCCCCACCGGCGAGGCCACCCAGGCGATGAGCGCCGTCTTCCAGGGCCACTGGGAAGACCAGCTTGATCTGGTGCTGGTGCCCACCTTCACCGTCTGCGTGGCCATCATCGGCTGCTGGGATCTGATCAGCTTTGAGATCCCCGTGCCCCTGGCCAGCGACAATTTCGTCCAGGACTTTCCCACCACCGACCTCGCCTTCCCCCTGCCGGTGCTGTCCACCCCAAGCCTGACCTACGACGTGGGCGACGTGTTGGTGGGCAACCTCGCCAACGTGAACCTGCCGATCACCAACCTCGGAGACCTCGATCTGGAGGGCACCGCCGGGCTGCTGGGCTCCTCGTGGTTCTCGGTCTACCCGAACTACTTCCAGGCCGCGCCCGGCGCCGAAGACGGCATGGTGATCACCTTCGCGCCGGCCGACGTGGGCGAGGTCTCGGCCACCATCATGCTCGACAGCAACGACCCGCTGCAGCCCGTGGTGGAGGTGTTGGTGACCGGCCGCGGCGTGCTGCCCGACGAAGAGGGCGAAGGCGACGGCGACACCGCCAGCGAAGAGACCACCACCGCCGTGGTCACCGAAGACGTGAAGGGCGGCTGCGGCTGCGCCACCAGCGGCGCCGGAGCCCCGGCCCTCCTCGGCCTCGGCGGCCTGCTGGCCCTCCTGCGCCGCCGACGGGAGCCACAGGCGTGAGCCTCACGCTGCGCCACGCCGCCGCCACCCGCAAGGGCACCCACCACGGGCGCAACGAAGACGCCTGGGCGGTCTACCCCTTGCCCGCGGGGGCCGTGGGCGGGCTCTTTGTGGTCTGCGACGGCGTGTCGACCACCCAGGCCGGCGCCGAGGCCTCGGCCCTGGTGGCGGCGCGGATGGGCCAGTTTTGCGATCAGCGCGGCCCCCGCCAGCTCGCCCAACTGGTGCAGTTTGTCACCGAGATCGACTGGGAGATGCGCGGCAGCCCTCACAAGCTGGCCTGCACCCTCTCGGCGGCCTGGATCGAAGGCAACGACGCCCACGTGCTCACCATCGGCGACTCGCCGGTCTACCGCCTGCGCAACAAGCGCCTGCGCCAGGCCGGCGCCGAGCGCACCGGCACCTTCCGCCGCCTGCAGGCCTACATGGGCATGGGCCCCAAGGTCACCGACCAGCTCGTGAGCGAGCACTGGTCGCTGCTGGCCGGCGACGCCCTGCTGCTGATGAGCGACGGCCTCACCGAGGTGCTCGATGAGGACGAGCTGCGCGACCTCTGGCTCGACGCCCCCGAGCCGGGCGCCTTTGTCGAGGCCGCCATCGAGGCCGTCGCCGACGCCAAGGGCGAAGACGACGCCACGATCATCGCGATCGCCGCCTCAGCCTGAGCCCTCCAGCGCCGCCTCTACGGCATGGAGGATGTCCCTTTCGTCGGGGAAGCCGAGCTGCGTCTTCTCGGCGACCTTGAGGTCGCCCACCCAGATCGACAGCTCGCCGCGGTCTCCCTTGACGAGGGTGGCCTCGACATCGAGCTCATCGTGGAGGAGGGCCGCCACCCGGGCAGCCCGTGGCTTGTAGTTTCACGAGTGGCAGTAGCGGATGGTCACGGTCGGCATGGGGCGCTCCGGGCGAGTGGGGCTCACTCTTCCCACGGCTCGCGAGGGATGTCCACCACCGGCAGGGGCCCGTCGTCGGGCAGGGGCCAGGTGTTGCCCCACAGGCTGCGCCCCCCGTCGATGGTGAGCACCTGCCCGGTGATGTAGTCGCCGCCGGGCCCAGCGAGGAGGGCCACCGCCCAGGCCACCTCCTCGCAGCGGCCCAGGCGCCGGGCCGGGATCTCCGCCTGCAAGGCCGGCACCATCTCCTCCCAGTTCGGGTAGTTGCGCATGCCCGTGCTGGCGATGATGCCGGGCGCCACGGCGTTCACGCGGATGCCCCGCCGGGCCCACTCCACCGCCAGGGTGCGGGTCATCGCCTCCACGCCGGCCCGGGCCGCCACGGAGTGGGTCATGCCGGGAAAGCCACGGTGGGTGAGCATGGTGATGTTGATGATGCGACCGCCCTGATCGAGCATCCAGGCGTCGGCCACCGCCCGGGTGAGGTTCCAGGTGCCGGTGAGGTTGGTCTCGATCACCGCGTCCCAGCCCCGGGGCCGGATGGTTTCGGCCGGCGCCAGAAACTGCCCGCCGCCGTTGTTGACCAGGACATCGACCCGGCCGTGCTTCTCCATCAGGCCGGCCACAAAGGCCTCCACGCTCTGGCGGTCGCGGATGTCGACGGTGGCGCCAAAGACCTCGCGGCCGAGCTCCGCGGAGAGGCCGGCGGCGGCGGGCCCGATGTGGCTGGCCTTGCGCGAGGCGATCACCACCGTGCCGCCCAGGTGGCCGAGCTCCCGGGCGATGGCGGCGCCGATGCCCGTTCCCCCGCCGGTCACCACGCAGACCCTGCCTTCCAACACATCGCTACGATAGACCCGGCTCGCCATCGAGGTCCTCCTGGTCGCCCCCGCGGCCGTCCCTGGGCCCAGCGGAGCGAACGAGCGCATGCGTATCCTGGTCACTGGCGGGTCCAGCTTTGTCGGCGCCCACTTCTGTCAACGCGCCGCAGTGCTCCACGAGGTCGTGGCCCTGCACCACAGCACGCCCCTGCAGCTCAACGGCGTCACCCCGCTCAAGGTCGACCTGCGCCGCGATCGCGACCGGCGGCGCATGGCCGAGGTCAACCCCGATGTGGTGGTGCATGTGGCCTGCAAGATCCGCGCCCGCGGCGGCAAAGACGAGGCCTCCAGCGCCGCCGCCGCCCGGGTAAACGGTCAGATGATGGACAGCGTGCTGGCCCTCGGCAAGCCGGTGATCTACGCCAGCAGCACCGTCGTGCACTGGACGCAGCCCACCCCCTACGCCACCGCCCGCAAAGAAGACGAACGCCGCCTGCGCGAGAGCGGCCTGCCCTACGCCATCCTGCGCCCCAGCGCCCCCTACGGCCCCCGCCTCGGCAACCACCAGCCCCGCCACCGCGAGAGCTTTCACACCCTGGTCGACCTCGTGCGGCACAGCCCGGTGGTGCCGGTGCTGGGCAATGGCAAGTACCGCCGCCAGCCGCTGCACGTCGACGATCTGTCCACCGCCATCCTGCGCCTGCTCGACGCCCCGCTGCCCAACACCGCCTACGACATCGGCGGCGCCGCGGCCCTCACCATGGATGAGGTCGTCGACACGATCGCGGCCGCCCTCAACAAGAGCGTGGTGAAGCTGCACCTGCCCAAGGCCCTCTTTGTGCAGGTGGGCAAGCTCTCCCCCGACTTCGACCCCGACCTGCTCAACGCCGCCGACGAAGACGAGGTGGCCGATCCCAGCGCGCTGGCCGCGGCCCTTGGCTTCACCCCCCGGGCCTTCTCCCAGGGGGTGCGCGACCTGCTGTAGGGCTCAGGTGGCGGCGCTCTTCTTCTTCGACTCGATCTTGCGCACCCGCATGTTGACGATCTCGACGAGGAAGGCGAAGCCCATCGCGAAGTAGATGGCGCCCTTGCTGACGTGCTCGCCAAAGCCTTCTGCCACCAGCAGCACGCCGATCAGCAGCAGGAAGGAGAGGGCCAGCACCTTCATCGAGGGGTGCTCGTTCACGAAGTCGCCGATCTTCTGGGCGAAGACGAGCATGACGATGACGGCGGTGATCATCGCCGTGGCCATGATCCAGAACTCACTGGCCATGCCCACCGCGGTGATGACCGAGTCCAACGAAAAGACGATGTCGAGCAGCATGATCTGCACGATGGTGCCCGCAAAGCCATGCCGCGGCTTGGCGTTGGCCTCGTCGGCAGCCTCCTCGTGCAGCTCGACCTTGTCGTAGATCTCGTGGCTGGCCTTGGCGATGAGGAAGAGCCCGCCAACCAGCAGGATGAGGTCGCGCCCCGACACGCCGCGGCCGAGCAGCTCGAAGAGGGGCTGGGTGAGGCCCATCACCCAGGAGATCGCCCCCAGCAGGGCGAGGCGGGTGATCAGCGCCGCCGCCATGCCCAACCGGTAGGCCTTGCCCTGCTGCTCTTTGGGCAAGCGCCCCGAGAGGATGGCGATGAAGACGATGTTGTCGATCCCCAGGACAATCTCCAGGGCACACAGCGTCAACAGAGCGATCCAGACCTGCGGATCGGCGAGCATCTCCAGCACGTTCACCTCTTGGGCCGCATCGGTTCGCAGGCCTCGCCGCCTGATAGCGAACCGCCGGGGGGAGCGGCAAGGGTGGCCCGCTGTGCAGAAGGCCAAGGCCCCGGCACCCCCTCATCGGTTAACGAGGGCGGCCGGAGCCCCGCATGACCCACGAAGCCCGCCTCGCCGAGGAGCTCGTCTCCTTCATCGCCGCCAGCCCGAGCCCCTTTCACTGCGCCGCCGAGTCGGCCCGCCGCCTCGATGAGGCCGGATTCGTCGCCATCCCCGACGGCGGAGAGCCCAGCCCCATCGAGCCCGGCCAGGGGGCCTACATCCTGCGCGAGGGCTCGATCATCGCCTGGCGGGCCGGCACCGACGCCCCCGCCGCCGCGGGCTTTCGCATCCTCGGCGCCCACACCGACTCGCCCAACCTGCGCCTCAAGCCGCGGCCCGACAGCGGCGCCGAGGGCTGGCGCCAGCTCGCGGTGGAGCCCTACGGCGGCGTGCTGATGCACACCTGGACCGATCGCGACCTCGGCTTGTCGGGGGCCGTGATGGTGCGCGCCCAAGGGCGGGTGGAGACCCGCCTCTTCCGCTGCGACGAGCCGCTGGCCCGCATCGCCAACCTCGCCATCCACCTCAACCGCGAGGTCAACACCGCCGGGCTCACGCTCAACGCCCAGAAGCACCTGCCGCCCCTCCTCGGCCTCGGCAAGTGGGCAGGCCTGCGCCCCTGGCTGCAAGATCGCCTCGGCGTAGACGAGAGCCTCGGCTTTGAGCGCGGCCTGCACGACACCCAGGCCCCCTGCATCGGCGGCATCGATCGCGAGCTCATCTTCGCCCCCCGCCTCGACAACCAGGGCTCCTGCTACCCCGCGCTGGCCGCCCTGATCGAGGCCGCCCCGGCCCGCGCCACCCAGGTGGCCGCCCTCTTCGACCACGAGGAGATCGGCAGCCGCACCTGGCGCGGCGCGATGGGGCCCTTCCTGCGCGACGTTCTCGGCCGCATCGTGCGCGACCACCGCGAGCGCGCGTCGGGCGACCTGCTGCGGGCCACCGCCAACAGCTTCCTGGTCTCCTCGGACATGGCCCACGCCGTGCACCCCAACTACGCCGACCGCCACGAGCCCGAGCACAAGCCGCGCCTCAATGGCGGCCCGGTGATCAAGACCCATGTCGAAGGCCGCTACGCCACCGACGGCTACACCGGCGCCCGCTTCCGCATGGCCGCCGCCGACTGCGGCGTGGCGGTGCAGGAATTCGTCACCCGCTCCGACCTGCCCTGCGGCACCACCATCGGCCCCATCTCCGCCGGCGAGCTCGGCATCCGCGCCGTAGACGTGGGAAATCCGATGCTCTCGATGCACAGCATCCGCGAACAGGCCGGCGTGGCCGACGTCGCCGCCATGACCCGGGTGATGCGCCATGTCCTGGAGAGCTAGCCTCGCCCTGCTGCTGCTCCCCCTGCTGGGCGCCGCCCCGGTGGAGCACAAGCCCCTCGCCCCCGCCGATCCCACCGTCGCGGCGCTGGTCTCGGCGGCCCGGGCGAGCGCTCAGGCGAACCACGCCCGCCTCGCCCAACTTTGCGACGAGGCCCCCGCCCGCCTCGCCGGCACCCCCAACCTCGCCGCCGCCGTGCGCATCACCGCCGACTGGCTGCGCGCCGACGGCCAGGAGGGCGTGGCCACCGAGCCCGTGATGGTGCCGGTGTGGGTGCGCGGCGCCGAGCAGCTCCGCTGGCTCTCGCCGGGCAGCCGCCAGATGGCGATGCTCGGCCTTGGCGGCTCGGTCGGCACGCCGGGCATCGAGGCCCCCGCCGTCGTCATTCACGACTGGAGCGAGCTCGGCCCGCAGGTGAAGGGCAAGATCGTGGTCTACAACCACCCGATGAAAGAGGGCCTGCCCAGCATCGATCACTACGGCCCCGCCGTCGCCTACCGCGGCCAGGGGGCCAGTCGGGCCGCCGCCCACGGCGCCGTCGCTGTGCTGGTGCGGTCGGTCACCACCCGCTCTCTGTATACGCCGCACACCGGCGGCATGCGCTACGACCCAGCCCAGCCGCAGATCCCCGCCGCCTCCATCCCCACAGAGGAAGCCGACTGGATCGATCGCCTCACCGCCCGCGGCGTTGAGGTGCGCCTGCGCTTGGAGATGGGCGCCACCGCCCTTCCCGACGCGCTCAGCCACAACGTGGTGGCCGAGCTGCGCGGCGCCCGCAAGCCCGGGGAGATCATCCTCATCGGCGCCCACCTGGACAGTTGGGATGTGGGCCAGGGCGCCCACGACGACGGCGCCGGCGTGGTGGAGGTGGTCGAGGCCCTGCGCCTGCTCCGCGCCGCCCCCCAGCGGCCGGCCCGCACCGTGCGGGTGGTTTTGTTCACCAACGAAGAGAACGGCCTGCGCGGCGGGCTCGGCTATGCCGAGGCCCACAAGAAGGAGCGCCACATCGCCGCCATCGAGAGCGACCTCGGCGGCGGCTGGCCGATGGGCTTTGGCGCCACCGGCACGCCGCAGCAGATCGCCTGGCTGCGCAAGGCCGCCGCCCCCCTCGGCCTGCCCATCTCCGAGGGCGGCGGTGGCGCCGACATCGGGCCGTTGGGCGACCAGGGCGCGCTGCTGATCGGCCTTGAGCCCGACGACAGTCACTACTTTGATGTCCACCACACCCACGCCGACACCGTGGACAAGGTGAACCCCACCGATCTGGCCGAGGCCACCGGCGCCGTCGCCGGCCTCGCCTTCCTCCTCGCCAACGCGGAGTAAACCGTGGACCGCAACAACCTCCCGGGCTTCCGCTCGGTCCCGCTCACCGGCGTCATCTATGTGATGCGCGAGGCCGCCAGCCGCGGCTACCACGCCCATCACCCGGCCTGGGCCAACCTGGGCCAGGAGGCCCCCGAGACTGGCGCCCTGCCCGACGCCCCGCCCCGCATCCACTCGATCTCACTCACCGACGATGAGCATGAGTACGCGCCCGTCGACGGCACCGCCGATCTGCGCGACGCCGTGGCGGCCCTGTACAACGCCCGCTACCGCCAGGGCAAGGCCTCGCAGTACACCCGCGACAATGTCTGTGTCGCCTCCGGCGGCCGGGTGGCCCTCACGCGCCTCGTCAGCACGCTCGGCCGCATCAACATCGGCCACTTCCTGCCCGACTACACCGCCTACGAAGAGCTGCTGGGCGCCTTCTCCAACTTTGCGCCCATCCCCATCCTCCTCGACCCCGACAAGCGCTACGCCTTCTCGGCGGCCGAGCTGCACGATGAGGTGATGGGCCGCGGACTGGGCGCCATCCTCCTGTCGAACCCCTGCAACCCCACCGGCAAGCTGCTGCGCGGCGGCGCCCTGCGCGACTGGGTCTCGGTCGCCCGCGACCTCGACTGTACGCTCATCCTCGATGAGTTTGACAGTCACTACA
>JBEIQK010000579.1:0-4331 GCA_040376505.1 Alphaproteobacteria bacterium
CTCAACGAGGCCCTCACCGAAGGGGTGCCCCTCGATGCCGAGACCGGTCTGTCGATCATCGGCGAAGATCTGCCGCTCGACTGGGTCTCCGTGCCGCCGCCGCCCACGGCCTGCGACTACGCCGGCTGCTACCAGTTCATCGCCGCCAGCTCGGCCAACTACAGCAACTACAGCCGCACCGCGGCCGACATTGGCTATGTGGTCGTTCACACCACCCAGGGCAGCTACAGCGGCACCATCTCCTGGTTTCAAAACAGCAGCGCCAGCGTGAGCGCCCACTATGTGGTGCGGTCGAGCGATGGGCAGGTCACCCAGATGGTCCTCGAAGAGGATGTGGGCTGGCACGCTGGCAGCTGGTCCTACAACCTCGCCAGCGTCGGCATCGAGCACGAGGGCTGGGTAGACGAGCCGGAGGTCTGGTACACCGACGCGATGTACACAAGCTCGGCGGCGCTCACCGCCGACATCTGCGCGCGCAACGGCATCTCCCTCGATCGCGCCTACATCATCGGCCACGTCGAGGTGCCCGGCGCGACCCACACCGATCCGGGCACGGGCTGGGACTGGTCCTACTACATGGACCTGATCAACACGGCCTCGGGCGGCGGGGGCTCCGCCACCGCCGATGTCATCGGCGTGGTCGCCGACACCGACATCTACAGCGGGGCCCGCATCGTCGGCGCCTCGGTCTGGGTGGAGGAGACCGGCGAGACGGTCGCCACCGACGCCGACGGCTACTACCACTTCTACGATCTGCCCGCGGGCGCCTACACCATCCACGCCTGCGCCGACGGCTACGACGAAGGCACCTGCACCAAAGACCTGACCAGCGGCGAGACCTGGTGCTCGATCGCCCTCGTGCCAGGTACCGGCTGCAGCGGCGGCGGTGAGGACGGCGGCGGTGGCGACACCGGCACGACCGACGGCGGCGGCGACGACACCGCGGTGGCCGGCGACGGGGGCGGTGGCGACGACGGCAGCGAAGAGCCTGGTACGCCCGACATCCCGGCGGGTTCCCCCCCCGGACAGGCCGTGCCGATGGACGATGTCAAGGGCGGGTGCGCCGCCGTGGGCGACGCGGCGGGCCCCTCGGCCGCGCTGCTGGCCGGCCTGCTGGCCCTCGGCCGTCGGCGCCGCCGGGGCTGAGCTACTCGACGAAGGACTCCAGGGCCTTGCTGCGGCGAACATGGCGCAGCTTGCGGATGGCCTTCAGCTCGATCTGGCGGATGCGCTCGCGGGTGAGGTTGAAGCGCGCGCCGATCTCTTCGAGGGAGTACTGGGTGGGCTCGCCGATGCCATAGCGCATCCGCAGCACCTTCTCTTCGCGCGGGGAGAGCTGGGCCAAGGCCTCGCCGATCTCGTCGCGCAGGGTGCCCTCTTCGAGCTCGTCGCCCGGTGCGCTGGCCTCGGGGTCTTCGATGAGCTCGGACATGGCGCTGTCGGAGTCCTCGGAGATGGGGGCGTCGAGGCTGATCGGCTCGCGGATGAGGCGCAGCAGCTCGTCGATCTTCTCGGGCTCGATCTCCAGGTGGGCGGCGATCTCTTCGGTGGAGGGCTCGCGGCCGAGCTGCTGGAAGAGCAGCTTCTGGGTGTAGTGAATCTGGTTGACCACTTCGAGCTTGTAGATCGGGATTCGGATGGTGCGGATCTGGCTCTCGATCGCCCGGATGATGCTCTGGCGAATCCACCACGAGGCGTAGGTGGAGAACTTGAAGCCGCGGGTCCAGTCGAACTTTTCGACGGCCTTGATGAGGCCGAGGTTGCCCTCCTGAATGAGGTCGGCCAGCGGCAGCCCGCGGTAGCTGTACTGCTTGGCGATGCTCACCACGAGGCGCAGGTTGGCGTTGATCAAGGCCTGCTTGGCCAGCTCGCAGTCGGGGCCGGCGTCGGCGACGCGGCGGGCGACCTCAACCTCGTCCTCGCGATTGAGGAGCGGGATCTCCCCCATGCGCTTCAGGTACTTGTTCAAGAGGGGGTTGCCCTCTCCAACAGGGGGGGCGCTGCGGGGGCGGGTCGCGGTCCAGGACATGCGGGCTCCTCGGTGCTGTGAAAACACCTTGCAAAGTCCGTGCCAGCAACGGAACCTCGACGGCACAGGCGGCCGCCTCGTTGAAGATCGGCGCGGCAGGCTGATCCAGCTTCGGACATCGGCCGGGGCGTCGATAGGGGCGCCGGCGCGGCCGCGGCGGGAGTGTCGTGGGGGCGGACATCGTCCAAAAAATCGGACGTCCCGACGGGGGCGTGGCGAGGCTCAAGGGCGTGGCGCGCAGTCCGATGTCGCCTGCGGGGCAGGTCCCGCGCCGCCCCAGACGGAGAGCCGCCGTGCTTCGCAACCTTGGATTTCGCCAGCAGGTCTACACCTTTGTTGGCGTGGTAACGACTGGATTTGTCCTCACGGGCGCCCTGGCCTGGAAGACCATTGACGAGGTGCAGGTCGATGGACCGATCACCAGCACCATCCTTCGCCAGCGCGACCTGCTCGCCGACGTCCTGCCGCCGCCGGCCTACATCATCGAGGCGCGTCTGCTCTCCTTGGAGATGCTGCGGGCCCCCGACCCCGAGGCGCTGCGGCGCGACATCGAACAGATGCGCGTCTTGCGCGAACAGTACAATACGCGCCACGCGCACTGGACCGGCCTGATGGAGACCGGGCCCACCCGGGTGGCGCTGCTGGATGAAGCGGCGGTGACCGCCCAGCAGTTCTTCGAGGTGGCGCTGGGGCCCTACGCGGCGGCCCTGCAGGCCGGCGATCGCCAGACGGCCCTCACCCTGGAGGTCGAGAAGCTCGGCCCGGCCTACACCGCGCACGATCAGGCCATCCGCCGCGGCGTGGTGACCCTGGTCGCCGAGGCCTCGGCAACCGAGGCCCAGGCCCGGGCCCATGTCTCCACGGGCCTGTGGCTCTTCGGCGCCGCCTCCAGCCTCGTGGTGGTGGCCAGCCTGGCGATGGCGGTGGCGGTGGCGCGGCTAACCTTGGCGCGGATGCACGAGGTCTCCGATGCCCTGGGGGCGGTGGCCGACAAGCAGCTCACCGTGCGCCTGCACGTGCATGATGATGGAGAGCTCGGGCAGATCTCCAACTCGCTCAACGGCGCGCTGGAGGGGCTGTCAGTCTCCCTCGGCGAGGTCGATCAGCTCGCCCAGGAGCTCGCCGAGCGGGCCACCCGACTCACCCAGACCAGCGGCTCCATCCGCGCCCAGGCGGCCGACTCGGGGCAGCGGGCGGATCAGGCGGCCGAGGCGGCTGGAACGGTCAACGGCACCCTTCAGTCGGTGGTCTCCTGCACCACCGAGATGAGCGCCAGCATCCGGGAGATCGCCCGTCACAGCGAAGAGGCGCGGCGGATCTCGATGGAAGGCGTGCGTGCCGCCGAGGCCACCAATCTGTGTATGAGCAAGCTGGAGAACTCCAGCGCCGAGATCAACGCGGTGGTGAAGGTGATCTCCTCGGTGGCCGACCAGACCAACCTGCTAGCGCTCAACGCCACCATCGAGGCGGCGCGGGCCGGCGAGGCGGGCAAGGGCTTCGCGGTGGTGGCCAACGAGGTGAAGGAGCTGGCCAAACAGACCAGCGCCGCGACCGAGCAGATCTCGGCGCGCATCCAGGCGATTCAGCAGGACAGCCGGGCGGCGATGGTGGCGATCGTTCAGATCGGCGACATCATCCGCACCATCCACCAGGCCCAGGAGAGCGTGGCCACCGCGGTGGTGCAGCAAGACGCCACCACATCGGAGATGACCCGCAGCCTCGCCACGGCGGCCTCCAACATGGCCGACATCGCCCAGAATGTTCATGAGCTCTCCGGCTTGCTGCGTCGCTCCAGCCTCGCCAGCCAGGAGGGGCTCGACAGCGCCGAGCGGGTGGCCTCCATCGCCTCGTCGCTGGCCGCCCAGGCGCGGTCCTTCGACATCGGCGAGCCGGCGGCCGCCCGATAATCGGGCTTCGAGGCGCGGCCCCCTTGGGTGTGGCGCCGGGCGATCCGTCCTCCTCATCAGGATTGGAGAGCCACCATGGACCTTGCACCTGTTGAAATGGATATTCCTGCCCTCGTCGCCTCTGTCGGCCCGGTCGTCGCACCGCCCGTCGCCTGGGTCCCCGAAGAGGACCACGCCGCGATGATGAAGACCCCGAGCGAGCTGCCGCACAACCCGGTCTTCGCCCCGGCGGTGGGGATGACCTTGGATGGCTCGATGGCCGACAGCGATGTGGCGGCCCTGCGCGGTTCCGCTGCCGCCGAGCTGGAGATCGACCTCTTCTCGGCGCTCGGCTGGCGGGGCGCCACCGTGCTGGGTGGGGCCCATGGCTTTGTCGGCGACGCGCCGCCCGGGAG
>JBEIQK010000440.1:0-5493 GCA_040376505.1 Alphaproteobacteria bacterium
AACCTCGCGCTCTGCCTGCGCATGGCCGGGCAAGAGGACGAGGGCCTGCGGCTCTACGAGGTGCGGCGGCGCCTGCCCGGCTTCTCGCTGCGGCTGGGGCGCGGGCCGGCGTGGGCGGGCGGCCCGCTGCGCGCCCCCTTGGCGGTCATCGCCGAGCAGGGCCTCGGGGACACGCTGCAGCACGTCGGTCTGCTCGCTGCACTGCGGGCGCGCGCTGGCGCGGCGCTGCCCCTGCTGCTGGTCGCCCAGCCCCCGCTGGTGCCGCTGCTCGACGGCCTGCGGGCGGCCGATCCCGGGCTGCGGATCGCCGCTCTGCCCGGTACGCCCGACGAGATTGACGCGCTGATCGCCGATCAGCTCGGGGCTGAGGCCGGTGCCGCCCTCCATCAGGGCGCTGGGGTCGCTCATGCCGTTGCCGCCGCCGCCGCTGCACATGTCGGCGAAGGTGAGCAGGGCGGCGCCGACGATCAGGCCGACGGGCTGCCGCTTGAGGCCCTCGATGCTGCTGGAGAAGGATCGGCCGATGTCAAAGGCGGTGGAGAAGGGATGGGCCATGGTTCAGCCCTCCAGCCAGGGAGGGGTCCACGAGGGGTGCACCAGCAGGATCGACATGGCCGAGGGCTCTGAGTCCGGCGCGCAGCGGTAGCGGGTGAACTCGGTCTGGCCCTCGGCGCGCAGCACCTCTTCGTCGAGCCAGGCGTGAAAGGTGCTGGTCAGCGGGTCGCGGGCCAGCAGGGCGATGGTGGCGTCGGCCAGGATCTCGGGGCTGCGCCACTCCTCGGGGCTGCCCAGGCCGAAGACCTCGGTGGCGGCGGTCTGAATGGCGGTGACCGGCCACAGGGCGTGGGCGGCGACCCGCTCCTCTTCGGCGTCGATGGCCATGGCGAGGAGGGTCATGCCGAGCTTGCTGATGAGGTAGGGCGCCTTGCCGGCGACGGCCTCGGTGACCACCGGCGGGCTCATCATCAGCACGTGGCCGCCGTTCTTGCGCAGGTGGGGGATGGCGTAGTGGGCGGCGAGGTAGCTCGCCCGCACGTTGACCTGCAGCACGAGGTCGGCCTTCTTGGGGGGGAAGTCGGCCACGGGGGCCCAGTGGATGGCGCCCGCGTTGTTGACCAGGGCGTCGAGGCGGCCGAAGTGGGCGACGGTGTCGTCGACCATCTTGCGGATCTGCTCGGCGTCGCGCACATCGACCTGGAGGACCAGGGCCTGCCGACCCAGCGCCCGCACGGCCTCGGCGGTCTCGTTCAGCGAGCCGGCCAGCGTGTGGTGCTGGTCGACGGTCTTCGCGGCGAGGGCGACATGGGCGCCTTCCCGCGCGGCTGCGAGGGCGCAGGCGGCGCCAACCCCGCGGCTGGCGCCGGTGATGAGGATGACCTTGTCTTGCAGGCGCATGGGGATCCTTCGGGCGGGGGTGTCGCGGGCGGGGTGCGGCCTGGTGGGGTTAACAGGCCCCCTCACGCGGGCGCAGGGTCGCTCGCGCACAGAGGTCTCTCGTGCTGACTGCGCTGGTCATCGTCGGTGTCATCCTGGGCACCCTGGGCACGCTCATCAAGCGGCTCCTCGACATGAACGCTCTGAAGGTCTGGCTCTGGCCGCTCTTCCTGGTGGCGGCGGCCCTGCCGATCGCCACGGCCTGGCTGGTCCTCAACCCCGGCGAGCCGGTGGCCACGGCCCAGGTGAAGGCGGCCAAGGATGTCGTCCGCATGGAGGTCCCCGAGGGATACGCCTTGATGGTGACCGCTCAGCTCACCGAGGAGATGGCCGAGGGCGAGGAGGGCCGCACCGCCTACAGTCTTGCCCTGCGCCGCGAGGGCTGGACCTCGGCGGCCTCGGGCACCATCCACCGGGCGTCGGACAAGGACGCGGGGCCCGATCTCAGCTCGGGGGAGAGCGTGTCGGAGGCCGGCAAGCGGCCGCGGATGGGGCGCTGGGGTGAGGATGTGCAGGACCGCCACGATCTCGATGGCGCCGGCACCTTGGAGATCACGGTCACCAACTGGCAGGGCAAGGCCGCCGAGCACCTGCTGCTGGAGGCGGTGAGCGCGCCGCCGCCCCGGATGGTGCTGTGGATCGGCGCCATCGTCGTGGCGCTCGTCGGCCTCGCCGCCGAGCTGCGCCTGGGCACCGATCGCCTCGCCGGAGACGTGGCCTTCCTGGCCCTGTGGGCGGTCTTCTTGCGGGATGGCTGCACGCCCTTTGATGACTTCGATCAGGTCGCCCGGGCGGCCATCCCGGCGGCGCTCTTGGGCTGGGGCGCGGTGGGGGGCATCTCCTACCTGGCCCAGCGCTACGGCATCGGCGTCGAGCCGGGCACCCGCACGGCGCCAAACTCCGGGGGCGCTGCCGATCCGGCCGCCCCCCGGATCGCCGACCTCGACGCGCCGGTGGTGCCGGTGGCCCCGCCCGAGGGCTCCCAGACCCGCCGCCGCCGCGATGTGGCGCGCAAAGAGGGCTGATGCTCTTCGTCGCCGCGGTGAGAGAAGAGCTGGGCGCCCTGCCGGGCGAGGCCCTGGGCGTGGGTGTGGTGCGGGCGGCGGCTGCGATGGCCCGCCTGCTGGCGACCCAGCGGCCGGCGGCGGTGGTGCTGGTGGGCAGCGCCGGGGCCTACGCGGGCGGGCCGCCGATCGGCGCTGCGATCAAGGCCACGGCGGTCTGCCTCGCTGATGGGGGTGAGGCGCTGGGCCTCTCCTACGCGCCCCTGGCGCCGGGGCCGATCGCCGGCGATCCAGCGCTGCTGGCGCGGGTCGAGGCGCTCGCCGCGGTGGTCGTGACGGTCGGGGCGATCACGGTGGATCGGTCGATGGCGGCGGCGCTGGGGGCGCGGGGCGCGGTGGAGCACCTGGAGGCCTATGGCGCGGCCCTGGCCTGTCAGGAGGCGGGCGTGCCCTTTCTCGCCGTGCTGGGCATCGCCAACGAGGTAGGGCCCCAGGCGCACGCCCAATGGCGGGCTCACCGCGCCGAGGCCGAGGCGGCGGCGCGGCGCGCGGTGGGCGTACTCGCAGAGGCCACGGCTGTTTCACATTCGCCTTACGCGACGGGCCCCAAGATGCGGGCATAGTGCGGTGAATCGAGCAGGTCGCGGTGTATCCGGCCCCCCACTCTCCCTTTCGCGCGGCTGCGCGCCCAACGAGGTCCTGATGAGCGCTCTTCTTCTGCTGGTGTCCAGCCTCGCCACCGCTGGAACGGTCGAGACCTGGTCGGACGAGGACTATGGCGACGGCGACCCGATCGTCGGCTCGGGCGGCTGGGACTGCGGCTACAACGAAGACGACTGGTACGGCTACTCTGTGGACTTCGGCGATAGCACCGAGAGCTTTGTGTTTTCTGCCAACGATGAGAACGGCGGCAGCTTTGGCAGCGGCGACGCCGCCGACAACTGGGTGGTGAACTCGAACATCGACAGCACCGATGGCTTCATCGTCACCACCGCCTGGACCCTCGACGATGACACCTGGGGTCTGGTCTTCAACTTCGAAGACGACCAGAACTACAACATGCTCGCCCTGGTGGGCGGCGAGTACGTCGGCGACGGCGCGGGCTCGGCCAGCAACCCCTTCGGCTTCACCGAATTGGGCATGTTCCTGCTGCGCATCGAGGGGGGCTCGGTCACGGTCCTCGACAGTACGGGCACCTACTACCCCTACAACAGCATCTTCAAGCTCGCGGCCGGCAGCAACGACGGCACGGTCTGGGGCAAGGTCTGGTTCGACCCCGACGCCGACTGGGCCGACACCGATGTCGATCTGAGCGCCTCGGATCGCGCGGGCTTCAGCGGCTCGGCGGGCTTCTACGCCTACGACATGGGCGGGCTCAACCGCGACGACTCCTACGCGGGCTTTGGCCCCATCTTCCACTACGCCTACGACGAAGACGACGACGGCGTGATCGACGATGAGGACAACTGCGAAGACGTGGCCAACCCCGACCAGGAAGACGCCGACGGCAATGGCGTGGGCACCGCCTGTGATCCCGATGAGGCCGGCGCCGACGCCGGGGGAGACGCAGGCACCGACGCGGGGGCCGACGCGGGCACGGACGCCGGCGCCGATGCCGGGGGAGATGCAGGCACCGACGCGGGGGCCGACGCGGGCGCCGACGCGGGCACGGGTGATGACACCGGCGCTACCGATGGCGCGGGCGATGTGGGCGGCGGCGGCGACGACAGCACCGGCGACGTGGGCTCGGACCCCCTCGACGGAACCGGCCAGAAGGGCGGTGAGCTGTCGGCCTGCTCCTGCAACGGCACGGGGAGCGCGGCGGGCGGCCTCGTCTTCGCGATGATCGCGGCCCTGCGCCGTCGCCGCCGGTCGACGCCGTCGGCGGTCTGACAGGTTAGCGGGTGGCGATGCGCTGGACAGACTGCCGCGTCGTCGCCTTCGACACCGAGACCACCGGGCTCAACCCCTTCGATGGCGACCGCATCATCGAGCTGGGCGCCGTCGAGCTGCGCCTGGGGCCGGCGGGGCAGGTGGTGGGCACACGCACCTTCCAGAAGTTCGTGAACCCCGAGATGCCGATCCCGCGCGGGGCCACCAAGGTGAGCGGCATCACCGATGACGATGTGGCCGACGCGCCGGTCTTCGCGGAGGTCGCCGCCGAATTGCGGGCCTTCCTGAGCGACGCGGTGCTGGTGGCGCACAACCTCAACTTCGACCAGAACTTCATCCGATCGGAGCTGCGGCGCCTGGGCCAGCACTGGCCGCGCACCCGGGCCGAGATCGACACGCTGCCCCTCTCCCAGCGCTTGCTGCCCGAGCTGAAGGGCCACAAGCTCGAGATGATCTGCGCCCACCTGCAGGTCCCCCTCGACAACGCCCACCGCGCCTCGCACGACGCCGAGGCCTGCGGGCGGGCGCTGATCGAGCTGGCCCGCCGCAAAGAGGCGCCGTCGGACCTCGTCGGCTTCGTCGACTGGGCCGAGGCCGTGGGGGTGCCGCCCGACACGGGGCACCTCATCCTCGGGGATCGCGGCGTGGCCGAGTTCGCCAGCGGGCCCCACAAGGGAAAGACGGTGGAGGAGCACCCCGACCACCTGCAGTGGATGACCATGGCGCTGGAGCGCCGGGAGGGCCGCTGGATGCCGCGATTCCCCGACTCGGTGATCACCTGGGCGCGGCGCTGGCTGCGCGCCAAGGCGACGGGCTGGATGCCGCCGGGCAGCAAGAGCCCGGGGCCGGCGGACTGGTCGATCGAGCCGGCCATCTGGCTGCTGCAATGAGGGCCGCCGCGCTCCTGCTGCTGCTCACGTCGGGCTGCGCCAGCCTGATGCCGAGCCGCCAGCAGGCCCAACTCATCGGCCAGCTCGACCGCGAGGTGCGGGCCCTGCGCTTGCAGAACGAGGCCTTGCAGGCCGAAGGCGGGGCGGCGAGGGGCGGGGCGCCAAGCCCGATCTACACCGAGCTGGTGCAGGTTTTCGCGGGCTCCGAAGTCACGGTGGCCCGCGAGGGCGGCGACGTCGTGGTCGTGATCCCGGCGGCGCTGCTCTTCAGC
>JBEIQK010001103.1:0-1685 GCA_040376505.1 Alphaproteobacteria bacterium
AGCGGCCTCGTCTGGCGGCGGGTTCACAGCGCCGGCGGCGAGCTGTGGTCGAGCGCCGACACCGGCGGCTCGCGCGGCTGCTCGGAATTCCATCACTCCCTCTCGATGGCAAATCTGATCGAACAGAGCACCCTCGACGACTGCTGGAAGGCGGTGAACCGCGGCCTGGAGAGCAGCGGCGCCGGCCACACCGCGACCGAGACGACCTTCTACAACAACGATGGCCTCGGCTACATCTGGTCGCTGCAGGCCGGCGTGGGTCATGTGATCGGCGCCGGTGGGCTCACGGTGGAGACGGCGGTGGACTGTTGCTGGATCGAAGGCCTCGCCACCGAGCCCGAGGACTGGTTTGAGACCGAGGCCCTGCCCCTCGATCCCCCCAGCCTCTACGAAGACCAGCGCCAGAGGCGGCTCGGCGACTGAACCCTCAGGGCGCGCCGCAGGCCGCCGCCACCGCCGCCAGCACCCGCTGCCCCGCCCGGTCGGTCGTCCGGCAGCCGCTTACAAAGAGCAGGGCCCGCGCCCGCGTCATCGACGAGAAGAGCGCGTGGGCCTGGGGCCGCCCCGCCGCGACGAAGCGGTCGACCCCCACCACGAAGATCACCTCGGCCTCGTGGCCCTTGAAGGAGTGGGGCGTGCTCACCGCCACCACGCCGGCTTCGTCCACGTCTCCCTTGCTCGACTGGGCCCCATAGTGCAGCGGCGCCAGCACGGCGCCGATGGCCTCGGCCAGGGCCTGGCGCTGCTCGTTGCGAAAACAGAGCACCCGGATGTCCTGCGGCAGCAGGCCCTGCTCGTCGATCAGCGAGAGGATCTCCCGCGCCACCCAGCCCGCCTCCTCGGCGGGGGTGGAGAAGAGCTGCCAGCGCGGCTCGATGCCGTCGAGGGGGGCGAAATGAACGGTGAAGCGGCCGGGCCGGGCCGGATCTTCGACGATCAGCCCCCGTTCGACATACTCGCGGTGGGTGGGGTCGTTGCCGGGCGGGTCGATCGCGTAGAGCGTGTTGAGGGCGGCCTCGAGGATCGGGCGGGTGGAGCGGTAGCTCTCGTCGAGGACCTTGGAGCGGCCGCGCAGATCGAGGCCAAGCTGCGACCAGTTGGGGGTCGCTCGTCCGTACACATTCTGGGCGTTGTCGTAGAAGATGCGCACCCGGCGCAGGGCGGTCTGGCTCGGGTCGGGCGGCCGGGCGAGGCGAAAGAACATGGCCAGCAGGGCTTCGTCGAAGTCCTGGGCCTCGTCGATGAAGACCGCATAGAAGCGCGGCGGGGGAGGGGACGCCCGCAGGGTGGCGAGCAGGGTCTCGGTGGCGCCGGAGCCCCGCGGCGCGGGCAGCCCGGCGCGCTGGGCCTCTTCGCGCAGGAGGTCGTTGGCGTGCTGGCAGCGCAGGTGGCGATTGGGAAAGTCCGCCGTCGTGGCGCTGCGCCAGGCCTCGCTGATCTGCGACTGAAGCAGGGGGCCCAGGGCCTGGTTTCCGTACACCACCAGCACCGGCAGCTCTGGGCTGGCCTCCGAGAGCTCGCGGGCCACCCAGGCGGCCAGGATGGCGGTCTTGCCGCTGCCGGCGAGGCCGCGCACGAGGCGGGGCCCATCGTCCAAGACCCGCTGCACAAGCTGCTCCTGGAGGGCCGAGGGCACCGGCAGGAGCGAGCGGCGCTGGGCGAGTTGGGCGCCGAGGCTGCCTGGC
>JBEIQK010000879.1:0-2605 GCA_040376505.1 Alphaproteobacteria bacterium
CCACCACAGCGCCGAGAAGGGCGCGTCGCGCAGGCTGCCGAGCTTGTTTTCGAGCAGGTTGTCGCGGGTGCAGCTCGTCAGCTCGCCCTGCCAGCTCAGCACCGGGCTCTTCCAAAAGCCCGAGCAGGGCGCGAGGTTGCGCGCCTCCACCGCCTCGCCCTTGGCGGCGGCGGGCGGCAAGCCAAGGCCCTGGTCGGCCATCGCGCGGCGAAAGACCGCGTTCTCGGCCTCCTGCTCGGCGGCGGTGGGGCAGTCGAGCTGGCGAAAGAAGAGGATCGTGTCGGCGCCGGGCGGCACATGGCCGGCGGCGGCGCGAAAGGGCAGGCCGCGGCTGCGCAGGGCCGCCTCCCAACGGGCGCGGAAAGGGCCCACCTCGGCGACGTTGTTGGAGCCGACGATGTACTGAAAGACCACCCGCGGGTGGGGGGCCCCGGTCTTCGCCTTGGCGTCGAGCAGGCCGTTGATGTTGGCCACCACGCGATCGAAGCGGTCCATGCCCTTGACGGCCTTGTAGGTGGCCACCGAGTCGGCGTCCAAGGACAGGTGCAGCACCTGGGGCACCGCCGCGGCGTTGAGCAGCGCCGCCACGCGCTTCTCGGTGAGGTGGGTGGCGTTGGTGTGCACCTCGACCTTGCCGAAGGTGCCGTGGCGGGCCGCCGCCCGCAGGCCCTCCCGGTAGATCGCCGTGAAGTGCGGGTGCAGCAGGGGCTCGCCCAGCCAGAAGAGGATCAGGGTGTCGAAGCCGCCCTTTACCCGCACCAGATCGGCGACGAGCGCGCTGAAGAGCGCCGGATCGAGGTAGCCGGTGCGCTGGTGGTGGCCGTGCCCCTCCTCGGAGACGGCGCAGTGGACGCAGGCGAGGCTGCACCGGTTGGTGAGCTCGACCACGAGGTAGGAGCCGGGATGGCGGAGCGGGGTCACGCCCGAAGGGTAGCACCCGGGGATAGGTCGGCCAGCCGGGAGCGACCATGCGCTACGCATTCCGCAAGATCAGCGGCACCTTCACCCAGAGCCTGGAGCTGGAGCTGAACCTGCTCTCCTGCTCGGTCTCAACCCTGCGCGAGGCCTGGCGCACCGAGGGCGAGCCCCCCGCGCGGCGCCCCCGCCCGGAGGCCCGCGCCTTCCCCCGCCCCGAGCAGGCGGCGCTCTACCTGCGCTACCGCGTGTGGGAGATCCTCGAAGAGGGCGACTGGACCTTCTTCTCCGGCGATCGCAGCCGCCTTCGATCGGGCGAGGACTTCCGCCCGGTGGTCGACCGCACCCGAGACCACCGGCCCTTCCGGCACCCCCAAAGCGGCGACTGGGCCGATCTCGATCGCGAGGGCTGCCGGGTGGACCTCTGGACCGGCGCCACCGGCGCCCCGGGCCGCCGCGAACGGGTCTTCACCGACGACGAGGCCTCCGCCGCGGCCCTCTACCGGGTCCACCACGAGCTGCTGCGGGCCCGCGGCTTTGTCATCGATCTGCCGGCCACCCACCCCGCCATGCTGATCGAGCGCTGGCAGGTGGAGCTCCCCGACGAGCTGTTCACCTTCTTCGCCGAGGGCAAGGCCGAGGCCTACACGGGCCGCATCTTCAGCGGGGTCCCCGGCGAGAAGGTGGGCGCGCGCTGGCGCATCGACTTCGATGGCGCCAAGGTCGCCGCCGCGGCCGAGGGGCTGTCACTCGGCGGAGATCGGCTCCCCGTCGCGATCCTGGAGGGGCTGCCTGGCGTGCTGGTGATCGAGCTGTCCACCCCGGGGTGGCCGCTGCGCCTCGTGGTGGCCGGCCAGAAGGGCGCCCGCCTCGTGGAGGCCCGCTGGCGCGCCTTCCTCGGCCGCCTGCGCCCCGCCGGCCCCGAGCCCCTGGCGCCGGTGGAGCCCGTCGCGGCGGAGGCCCCCGCCGCGGAGACCCCCGCGCCCGCCGGCCGTCGCCTGCCGCCGATCGTGATCGGCGACTAAAGGCAGCGCATGTCGATGCAGAGGTTGGTGGAGTCGCCGGCCTTTACGTTGAAGTCCATCTCGGACTCGCAGCGGTAGCCGCCCTTGAAGGCGCTGATGCGCAGGTGCCAGTTGCCCTGGCCCAGCAGCTCCTGCAGCTCGCCCTCCTGGTTGGTCTCGCCCTGGCGCTGGGCCCCGCCGACGTCGGTGTTTTCCAGGGCATACTCCACGAAGGCGGTGAACTGCGGATCGTGGATGTCTTCGGTGACGTTGGTGATCAGCCGGCCAAAGACGAGGCCGCTCTCGCCGTTGCCGCCGCCCGTCTCGAACTCCTGCGTGTTGCCATCGGCCATCTTTTCGCAGAAGGGGAGGTTGGCGGCCGAGGTGTCGCCGCTCTTGTCGCCGGAGCAGGCGAGCAGGCAGAGCAGCGCAGGGATGAGGCGGCAGGGCATGGCAGAGTCTCCAAGCGCGAACAATAGACCAAGGAGGGGCGGATGCGAAGGGCCGGGGCGGTGGTAGGCTCAGGCCATGTCGGCCGACGATCCCCTCCACCCCGCCCAGGTCGCCGCCCGCGTCGTCGCGGTGGCGGGCGCTTTGGGCGACCGGCCGGGGCCGCTGACGCTGGAGCTCTACCCCACCCTCGCCTGCAACCTCGACTGCGCCTTTTGCGACACCACCGATCGCCA
>JBEIQK010000824.1:0-2832 GCA_040376505.1 Alphaproteobacteria bacterium
CAGCTCGACGGCTGGCTGGCCAACCCGGGCATCAGCCGGGTGCGAGCGGCCATCGAGGCCCTGCGCGAGCGCTACCGCCGCGTTGGCAGCGGCATCCGCCTCGTGCAGGTCGCCAAGGGCTGGCAGCTCCGCACCGACATGCGCTTCGCCCCCTGGGTGAGCGCGATGCGCGGCGGCAAGCCGGTCAAGCTGAGCCGCCCGGCCTTGGAGGTGCTGGCGGTGGTGGCCTACCGCCAGCCCGTCACCCGCGCCGAGGTCGACGAGCTGCGCGGGGTCGACTCGGGCGGCGTGCTGCGCCTGCTCTGCGAGCGCGGCCTGGTCACCTCGGTGGGCCGCAAGGACGAGCCGGGGCGCCCGCTGCTCTATGGCACCAGCCCGGAATTCCTGGCCCTCTTCGGCCTGCGCGACCTCTCCGATCTGCCCACCCTGCGCGACCTGCGCGAGCTGCAGCGCGACCCGGCCCTCGAAGAAGAGCCGCCGCCCGAGGGGGGCCCCGAGGACGGCGCCCTTTGACAGCGGGCGCTGCTGCTCATAAGCGCGCCGGCTGCCCGATCCGGGCGATGTTGGAGCGAAGATGAGCACGGAAGCCGCCCCCCAGACCGAACGCCTCGCCAAGGTCCTGGCCCGCGTTGGGGTCGCCAGCCGCCGCGAGGCCGAGAAGGCCATCGAAGAGGGCCGCGCGGAGGTCAACGGCCAGGTGGTGTACCACCCCGGCCACCCGGTCGATCCGCGCCACGACCACATCCGCTTCAACGGCCGGCCCATCCCCGCGCCGCCGCCCCTGCGCTACTACCTGCTCTACAAGCCGCGCGGCTACATCACCGGCCGGGCCGACCCCGAAGAGCGGCCCAGCGTGCTGCAATTCGTCGAAGACCTGGGCCTGCGGGTGGAGCCGGTGGGTCGGCTGGACATGGACACCGAGGGTGCGCTGCTGCTCACCAACGACGGCGACCTCGCCCACGCGCTCACCCACCCCAAGCAGGGGGTCTCCAAGCGCTACCTCGTCAAGGTGTGGAAGCAGCCCACCCCCGACCAGATGACCCGACTGGAAAAGGGCGTGAACCTCGAAGACGGCCGCACGGCCCCGGCCAAGGTGCGGGTGATCAAGACCACCGACAGCGGCAACTGCTGGCTGGAGGTGACGGTCACCGAGGGGCGCAACCGGCTCATCCGCCGCATGTTCGAGGCCGTCGGCCACCCGGTCTCCAAGCTGCGCCGCGAGAGCTTCGCCACCATCAGCATTCGCGGCATGGAGCGGGGCCAGGTGCGGCCGCTCACCGGCGAAGAGGTGCAGCGCCTGCGCGATCTCTCCGAGGGGGTGCCGGCGGCCCAGGCCGGGCACTTCACGCGCTACAAGCCGGGCTTCGCCAAGCCCAAGCCCAAGCCCAACAAGCCGCTGTCGCGCAAGGGCACCAAGATGAAGCGCGGGCCGAAGAACCTCGACCGCTGAAGGGCTGGGGGTGACGGATGCTGGTTCAGTTCACGGTCACCAACTTCAAGTCCTTTGGCGCGGCCACCACGATCTCGATGGTGCCGGCGCCGCATGTGCAACACACCGCGGATCAGGTCATCGAGACGGGGGTGCCGACGGTGCCGCAATTGTTGCGGGAGGCCGTGGTGTATGGGCCCAATGGGGCGGGCTGGCTTCTGAAGGAGCCAGGCCTCTGCTGAGCTCGCCGCCCGCTCCGGCAAGGTCGAGGAGCGCTACTTGAACAGACGATTCGTCGCCAAATCCAGTCGCCGGGGCTGGTCTCCGAAATGGGCCCGCCCCAACGCCCGCCGGGTCTCGGGCGCTGGAGCCAACGTGGAGCGGCTATTGCCTACTTCTCCAGGCTGATGACGATGACGAGGCCGTCGTTCTGGGCCGAGGCCACCGCCGTGAAGCGCTCGCTGCCCTTGGTGGCCTGCATCGTGCCATTGCCGTCGGCCACGTACTCGGCGCCCAGGGTGAAGCCGGCGCTGGAGGCCTGCTTCTTGTAGTGGGTGATCACCTCGCTGGCCGAGGCGCCCTTCGACTCGTACGAGGCGGTGCTGACATTGCCGGAGGTGGCGCCGACCGTGTAGGTCGAGCCCGGGAAGGGCGCGAAGGCGGCCAGCTCTTCGGGGGCGCCGGAGAGGCCCGGCAAGGGCACGCCCAGCTTCTCCAGGATGCCGCCGCAGCAGCAGAGGCCAGAGGCGAAGAAGACACCAAAGACGGCGGGCAACAGCAGCTTCATGGAGACACCTGGGGTGGCGGAGAGGGCACCACATATCCAAGCGCCTCCGCCTCCGCCTCCTGGCCCACCGCCTGGGGTGGCCGCACCGGCGGCAAGGCCTGAAGCTCGGCCAGCGCCGCGGCCCCCGGGTCGCCCTCCGGCCAGGTGCCCTTGCCCGGCCGGTGCACCCAGCGCCCCTGGGCGTTCATCACCGCCCGATCGCGGCCGAGCGGCCCGGCCGGCGTGCAGCCCACCGCGCAGTTGGGGTCGCAGAGCCCGCTCTGCACCACATAGGCGGCGCGGGCCGGCGGGTCCTGGCCTTGGAGCAGGGCCGGCACATCTTCGAGGCCCAGCCGCCGATCGATCACGGCCGGACTCCGCCCGGGCGCCCAGCGGATCAGCGGCACATGCAGGACGGCCTCGTGCAGGGAGCGCTCGTGCTGCCGGCCGCAGCGCTCTTCGAGCAGCACCTCGCCGTGATCGGCGGCGACCACGATCGTCGCCTGGCGCTCGACCAGCGCGTCGAGGAGGGGTTCGAGCATCGCGTCGGCCCGCGCCACCTCGGCGGCGTAGCGCGCTACGTCGTCGGACCCCGCTCCGACATAGGGCCCATGCGGCTCGTAGAGGTGCACCCACA
>JBEIQK010000607.1:0-4129 GCA_040376505.1 Alphaproteobacteria bacterium
GTGGTGATCGTCACCGACTCCGCACCCTGGGGCACGGTCATCGCGTAGAAGGCGTCGTGCACCTCTTCGGCGAGGGTGGGCAGCGACACGCCCTCCACGTCGCGGGGCTTGAGGTAAACGGTGCCGCCGCCCGGCTGGGCCTGGTAGTACAGCTCGAAGCGGTGCAGGAGCTGGCGGGCCTCGCCCTTGCGGCCCCCCGAGAGCACGCTGGTGGCCTGCCCATAGGCGGTGGCGACGATGCCAGCGAGCCCGTAGTAGGGGGTGGGTGCGCCGCCGAAGGTGATGTTGCGCACCTTCCAGTCGCCGGTGGCGCTGCGGGTGATGCCCGGGCGGGCGTTCCAGCGCGGGTCGACCTTCACCGGCAAGAAGCCCGGCCCGCCGTCGCCGAAGCGGGCGGTGAGCCGCTTGCGCACGGTCTTGGTGAGGCCATCGGCGGCGATGGTGCTGTCGCCCCAGTGGGCGGCCTTGGCGATGTGGCCGGGCTCGTTGGCCTGGGCGCGGGCGAGGGCGGTGAACCAGGCGTCGAGGCCGCCGGCGGGCACCTCCAGGGGGGTCGGCCGGGCCGGGGCGCGCACGGGCAGGCCTTCGAGGGCGATCGGCTCGGGCTCTTTGGGGGCGGCGGGGGCCTCGGACAGGGCCGCCAGCACCGTCGGCGAGACCTCGGCGGCCGCCGTGCTGGCGGGGGCGGCGGCGGGCGGCGGCTTGAGCGCGGGCAGGGCCTCGTGCAGAGCGGCGAGGTTGATCGGCGCGGCCTGGGGAGCGGCCGGCGCGGCGGCGGGCACCGGGGGCTCTTCTTCGGGGGTGGGCTCGACCTCGGCGACAGCGGGGGCCGACTCCACCGCGGCGGGGGCGGCGGCAGAGAACTCGGCGGGATCGAAGGCCTCGGGCTCGATGGCCGTGGCGGCGGTGTCGCCGTCCTGGGTGCCGGGGGGCAGCAGGTCGGCGCCCTCTTCTTGCTGGACGATCAGGTTGCCGTCGGCGGTCTCGATCACCTTGCGGTCGTTGAGCGCGATGTGCACGAGAGGAACGGGCTCGCCGGGCAGCCAGGGGCGCACCACCTGGGCGGCCGGCAGCAGGTAGGGCAACAGCAGCAACGCCAGAAAGCCGCCGGTGAAGGCCAGCAGTTGGCGCAGGGCGTTGTTGTGCTCGTGAAGCTTGGACATCGCTAAAACTGGTAGTACACGAAGGCGAGCTGCTCGCCGGTGCCGAGGAGGAGGGCCATCGCGCCAACGCCGGCGGCGACGAGCGCCCAGACGAAGGGGTGTTGACGGGTAAAGAGGCTGCCGAGTGTAATACTCCAACGTTCTGGCGTGAAGTGCAAGGCGTAGCCAACGAGGAGGGTCGCCCATACCACCGGCGAGAAGCGAGGGAAGGCCGGCTGGATGTCGCCGAGGCTGATCAACATCTCGTAGGAGCTGGCGAGGTCGGGGGCCCGGAAGAGGATCCGCGCCAGCACGACAAAGTGGAAGGTAAGCGCCCAGCGCCAGAGCCAGGCCCCGGCATTGGGCAGCGGATCCTCCGGCCGGCGGCCATGCCGGCGCTGCAAGAAGCGGTTCACCGAGACGGCGATGCCGTGCAGCAGCCCATAGACGACGAAGTTCCAGCTCGCGCCATGCCAGACGCCGATGATGATCAGGGTGAGGATCGTGTTGCGGTAGGTCTTCCAGCCCGGCGATCGCGATCCGCCCAGGGGGTAGAAGATGTAGTCGCGCACCCAGTCCGACAGCGTGATGTGCCAGCGCCGCCAGAAGCCGGCCACCGTGGTGGCGAGGTAGGGCCGGCGGAAGTTCTCGGGCAGGGTGATGCCAAAGAGCCGGGCCGAGCCCACGGCGATGTCGGAGTAGCCGCCAAAGTCGCAGTAGAGCTGCAGCGTGTAGGCGTACAGCGCCACCATCACCTCTGGCGCGGTGAAGCGGCCCGGCTCGGCGAAGACCGGGTCGACGATGCCCACCGCGATCACATCGGCGATGAGCAGCTTCTTGGCCATGCCCTTGATGATGCGCCACAGGCCCTCGGCCACATCGTTCTGGCGCAGCAGGGGCAGGTTGTTGAGCTGGGGCAGCAGCTCGTTCTTGCGGACGATCGGCCCGGCGACCAGTTGGGGGAAGAAGGTCTGGAAGGTGGCGTACTTCCAGAGGTCGGGCTCGGGGCCGTCCTTGTCATCCTCGATGGGGATGCGGTGGACATCGATCACATAGGCGATCGCGTGGAAGGTGTAGAAGCTGATGCCCACGAGCGGGTGCTGCAGACCCACCCGCGGCAGATCGAGCACCGAGCCGGCGATCTGTGCGACCGCCTCGGCGTTCTCGCCGATCCAGTTCCAGTATTTGAAGAAGAAGAGCGGCAGCAGCAGCAGGCCGTTCACGATCGCGAGGCGCAGGCCCCGGCCGGCGTAGCGGCGCCAGGCGTGGATCCACAGGCCGCCTGCCCAGGCGATGCCGACCACCAGCAGCATCACGGGCAGGTAGACGATGCTCCACGAGGCGTAAAAGCCGATGCTCGACAGCCCCAGCACGAGCATCCGGTAGGGCCGCGGCACCCCCCAGTAGAGGAAGACCGTCAGCCCCAGGAAGAACAGGTAGTCGAGCGTGGGGAACAGCACGGCGGCCGGCTATCCACACGGCCCTTGGATCGCGAATTCCGATCGCGCCAACGCCCTCGACAATGGCGATCGTTCGCGGCAAGACAGCCCCCCGGAGGCCCCATGCACCCACCCCTCATCCCCGGCATCGAGGCCCCCGTGGTGCTGATCACCGGCGCCAGCGCTGGCATCGGCGCCGCCCTGGCCCGCCGCCTCGCCGATCGGGGGGCCCGCCTCGTGCTCACCGCCCGCCGGGCCGATCGCCTCGCCGCCCTCGGCCTCCCCGGCGACCCCCTGCTGGTGCCGGCCGACCTGCGTGATGAGGCTGCGCTCCTCGGCGTCTTCGAGGCCGCCCGCTCCCGCTTTGGCGGGGTCGACGTGGTGATCAACAACGCCGGGCTCGGCCACCCCGCCTCCCTGGTGGAGGGCGACAGCGCCGAGTGGCGCGAGATGTTCGAGGTCAACGTGCTCGCGCTCTGCGTGGCCACCCGCGAGGGCGTGGCCGACATGCGGGCCCGCGGCGATCGCGGCCACATCGTGCACATCTCCTCGATGGCCGCCCACCGGGTGCCGCCCAACAGCGCCTTTTACGCCGCCACCAAGCACGCCGTGCGGGCGCTCACCGAGGGCCTGCGCCAGGAGCTGCACGCGCTCGGCAGCGGCATCAAGGTCACGGCGATCAGCCCCGGCTATGTGCAGACCGAATTCGCCGCCCGCTTTCACAAAAGCGAAGAGGCGGGGGCTGCGGTCTACGCCCGCTACCCGCCGCTCCAGGCCGAAGATGTGGTCGAGGCCGTGCTTTACGCGTTGGGGACCCCGGCCCACGCCGGCGTGCACGACATCCTGATGCGCCCGCTGGCCCAGCCCAATTGAGCCTGCTCCTCCTCCTCCTTGGGTGCGGGGCCGGCGCCCCGGGGGGCAAGGTCGCCGATGACAGCGGTCCGGCCGAGGTCGTCGACAGCGGCGGGGTCGAGGCGCCGGCGCTGGTGCTGCTCAGCCTCAACCTGCACTGCTTTCGCCTCGACGGCGCCGACTACGCCGATCACGACAGCCGCTTCGCCGCCATCGCCGCGCTCGTGGTGGCCGAGGAGGTGGGGGCCATCGCCCTGCAAGAAGCCTGCGAGAACGAGGCCGAGGGCGTGGCCATCGCGCGCCTCGCCGCGGCGATCGAGGCGGCCGGCGGCGCGTCGTGGAGCAGCGCCTGGGTGGAGACCCACCCGGCCTGGGAGGGCACCCCCGACGCGGCGATCGAGGGGGTGGGCCTGCTGGTGCGATCCGAGGGCCCGGTGGAGGCCGAGGCCTTCACCTACGCCGTCCAGGGCAGCCAGCTCCGCCGCTCGCTCACGGCCGCCCTGCCGGCTCCCTTTGAGGGCCTGCGACTGACCACCGTTCACCTCGAGCATGATGAGGCCGCCGCCCGGGAGGGCCAGGCCCGCCAGGAGGCCCTACGCGCCTTGCTCCCCGGGGTGGAGGGCAGCCTCGTGGCTGGAGACTGGAACGCCCGGCCGGCCGAGCTGGCGGCCCTGGAGGCGGCGGGCCTGCGGCGCA
>JBEIQK010000964.1:0-2233 GCA_040376505.1 Alphaproteobacteria bacterium
CGCACGGTGAGCACATGGGTGTCGACGGTGCGGGTGGCGATGCCGGCCTTGTAGCCCCAGACCCGGCGCAGCAGCTCTTCGCGCGACAGGATGCGGCCGCGGTTCTCGAGGAAGAACTGCAGCAGGTCGCGCTCGCGGTTGCTCAGCTTTTCGACGCCGCCCGGGTGGGTGATGCTGTACTGATCGAGATCGATGGTGACGTTGCCAAAGCGGTAGGTGCGCCGGGCTCCTCCGGAGCGCCGCACGCAGGCCTCGATGCGCGCCTTGAGCTCCTTCAAGGAGAAGGGCTTGGTGACATAGTCGTCAGCGCCCACGTCAAAGCCCACCAGCTTGTCTTGCTCGGTGGTGCGGGCGGTGAGGAAGATCACGGGCCGCTCGTAGCCGTTCTCCTTCAAGGCGCGGCAGATCTCGTAGCCATCCATCGAGTCCGGCCCGGCCGGCCCCTCGTGGAGCATGACGTCGAGGACCACCACATCGGGGTTGTGGCGGCGCGCCATCTCGATCGCGTCGGCCCCGGTTCGCGCGCCGTGGACGTCAAATCCCTCCCGGCTGAAGAACTTGATCAGCGTCTCGATGACCTGCCGCTCGTCTTCTACAAAGAGGATGCGCGTCATCCGGGGTTCCTCGGGGCTGGGGTGCTGGCCTGCAGGGCGCTCCTTTATTCCTTCAGTGGACCGCCGCTGTCAATGCCTTCGGGGGGGCCCGGCGGAAAGCGCAGCGTAAAGGTGCTGCCCTGGCCGGGCTTGCTCTGCACGAAGACGTCGCCGCCATGGGCCACCATGATGTAGCGGGTGATCGTGAGGCCGATGCCGGTGCCCTTGCGGCGGCGGGCCAGGGCGTCGCGGCTGCGAAAGAAGGGCTCGAAGAGCTGCTTGAGGTCGTGGGCGGCGATGCCAATGCCCTTGTCGGAGACCGTGATCTCTACGCCGCCTTCGACGACCCGGCCCCGCACGCCGATCCAGCCGCCGGGGGAGGAGTACTTGGCGGCGTTGCTGACGAGGTTGATCACGCACTGGGCCACCGCGTCGGCGTCATGGGCCACCTCGGGCAGGTCGGGGGGCAGGTCGACGTCGAGCTCCTTGTCGATGACCTCCTGGGCGCTGCTGATGCTGTCGATCGCCCGGTAGACGGTCTCCACCAGATCGCCCGGCCGCAGCGTGTAGCGCTTGGCCCCCCGCTCGATGGCCGAGAAGTCCAGCACATTGTCGACGAGGCGGCTCAGGCGCTCGCTCTCGCGCACGATGTCCTGGTAGGCCATCTCGCGCTCCTCATCGGTGTCGGTGAGGCCGAGGAGCAGGCTCTCGCCCTTCAAGCGGATCTGGGTGATCGGCGAGCGCAGCTCGTGGCTCACGCTGGCGGCGAAGTCGGTCTTCATGCGCGCCACGTCGAGCTCGCGCTTGATGAGGCGGATGGTCAGCACCGCGCCCAGCACGATCATCGACAAGGCGATGCCGATGACGGCCACGCGTTCGTTGCGCCGCGCCGCGCTCGCCGCCCGCAAGGCGTCGATGTCGCGGGGGGCCACCACCAGCGACCAGTCGCCCAGGTAGGGGCTCAGGTTCTTGACCGCGAGGGCCGAAGGCGGCACGGCCTCGGTGCGCGGCGCCACCCAGGCGTGGATGGTGCCCTTGGCGCCGGTGTTGGCGCGGGCCTCGGCCTTGAGCCCGCCGACGATGGCTTCGAGATCGAGGGCGAAGACGAGGTAGCTGTTGTCCCACCAGGTGGTGACCCACAGGGCGCGCTCGCCCTGGCGCCACTGCAGGCTGCCCGGCGAGGTGCGCAGGGGGCCTGGTCCGTTCACCTGGGCAGTCAGCTCGGTCCACAGCTCGGTGGCCCAGAAGAGCATGGCGTGGCGCTCGCTGGCCCGCGCCCGGGCTCCGCTGGCCCACTCGCGTTGGGGGGTGGACTCCAGCGTGGAGATCGCCCGGGTGGTGATGGCGCTCTCGGCGCCCTCGTGGAGCACCCAGGGCGTGCTCAGCAGCTCTTCGACGAGGCCGCGCAGGGCCAGGGCGCCGGCCTCGGGGTCGCGCTGCAGCAGCAGTTCGGCGCGGCGAAGGCGGGCCAGATCACCCAGACGCATGCCCCAGGGGTCGCGCAGGGGCCCGAATTCATCGGCCACGGCTTGCAGATCGAGGAGGCCCTGCGGGTTGCCGCCGGCCGCGAGGAGGCGGGCCCGGTCGAAGCGCGCCCGACCCAGGGCCGCCGGCGTGCCCACCGCCCGGCCGGCCTCGGC
>JBEIQK010000372.1:0-6185 GCA_040376505.1 Alphaproteobacteria bacterium
ACCACGCTCGTGCGCGAGTTCTCTGTCGACGAAAACCAGAAGTTCATCGGCACCGGCCCCCGTATGGAGGCCATGTTTCGCCGCATCCGCACCTTCGCCAAGAACCCCTTTCCGCTGCTGATCGTGGGCGAGAGCGGCACCGGAAAAGAGCTGGTGGCCCGCAAGATTCACACGGAGTCCGGCCGCCCCATCAAGAACTACTTCGCGCTCAATTCCGGCGCCATCGCCGAGAGCCTGATCGAGTCGGAGCTCTTTGGTCACGACAAATTCGCCTTCACCGGTGCGGGCGCCAAGCCGCACCCCGGCGTCTTTCGGGCCGTCTCCGGCGGCACGCTCTTCCTCGACGAGGTCAACTCCCTCCCCCTGACGGCCCAGGTCAAGTTCCTGCGCGCCATCCAAAACCGCGAGGTCACGGCGATCGGCACCACCACCCCGGTCGCCATCGACACGCGCGTGCTCGCCGCCAGCAACGTCGATCTCAAGGCCGCCGTCGAGGCTGGGCGCTTTCGGGCCGACCTCTACCACCGCCTCGCCGTCTTCATCATCGAGATCCCGCCCCTGCGCGACCGCCGCGAAGACCTCCCGATGCTCACCTGGCACTTCATCCAGGTGCACCAGAAGGTTTGGGACCTCAACATCACCGCCATCCACCCGCGGGTGAGCGAGATCCTCCAGGATCACGACTGGCGCGCCAACAACGTGCGCGAGCTGGAGTCGGTGGTGCAGCGGGCCCTGGCGATGGCCGCCGCCGCCGGCACCAGCGAGATCGTCGAGGAGATGATCGAGCTGCAAGGCTCCCCGGCGCGGCCAGCGCCCACCGCCATCCAAACCGCGACCAGCCCCCAAGAGGGCGGCGGCCCCGATCTCTCCGAGCTGACCTACACCAAAGCGAAGGAAGAGAACCAACTCCGCTTTGGCCGCGCCTACTGGCGTGCCGTGCTGGAGCGAGCGGAGATGGAGATCTCAAAGGCCAGCGCCCTGTCGGGGGTGAGCGCCAACAACATCTACACTCACCTCGATACGTTCGGGCTCCGCGATTGGTGGGCAGAGACCCGCGAAACGCTGAAGAGCGCGCCCACCAAGGGCGGCAAGAAGAGCCCGTAGGCCCCCAACAGATCGGTGCCCCAGTACAAACAGAGCAGCGCCCCCAGCGCCGCGAGGCCCAGGGCGCCCAAGAGAACGCGCTGCCAAGGCCGAGCGGAGGCGTGCTCTCCACGCCAGAGGGCCCGGCCGCCTCCCAACAACCCGATCAGCGAGAGCGGGCTGCCCAGCAGGTAGATCGGGTTCGGCCCCACGCCCGAGAGCGTGCTGATCAGCCACACCACCAGCATCCCGCAGCCGAGCCCCCCGAGCGCCAGCCCCACCCCAATCACCAGCCCGCCCTGCAGCCGCCGCGCCGCCGCCCGCTCCGGCCAGGCCCCCAGGCCCACGATGAGCCCACCCAGCCCCAACCCAAGCCCCCAGAGCAGGCCCAGGTTCCCCGGCGGCTCGGCCGGCGCGAATTCCGTCTCGCCCGCCAACAAGGTGCAGCGGGCCGAGACCAGCGGCCGGGTCTCACCCAGGGCGTCGCGCACCTGCACCCCATCCACCAACCGAAACAGTCGCTCGGGGATGAAGAGCGAACCATAGGCGTCGAGGGGCTGGTCGGTGTAGGGCCCGGCCAGCAGGTTCCAGCCAAACCAGACCGGCGGCATCTGGGCGAAGTGCCGCAGCACCTCGCGCCGGGCCGTCGTCGACAAGGGGCTCGCCGCCGCCGCCGTCTTCAGGGCGCCGCCGGTGGCTTCGTCCAGCACGTCGCGCACCTGCGATGCACAGTTCCGCTCCACCCACTGGTAGGGGTAATTGCGCACCTCCGGCGCAGCGCCCGCCTGCAGCTCCCGGGCGAGCTGGTCGGCCGCCCGATCCTCGAGGTCGAGGCGCTGGGCGTAGAGCGTGCGCCGCTCCCGCTTCACCCGCTTCTCCATCGAGCTGTACTTCTCGGAGTCCAGCCAGAAGTCCAGCGTGCCGTGCAGAAAGCGCATCACCACGGCGTCCTGGCGGCTGTCAAAGGCCCCCCAGTTGTACACCGTCGAGCGTGAGGCGTCGCCGCCCGACACCCACAAGGCGCTGTGCCCCATCAGGCTGGTCAGATCGTCGCCGGGGGCCGTGGTGAGCAGGTAGACCCGCACCGGCTCGCCGGGCCGCGCCGCCTCGCAGACATCGGCTGCCAGCGCAGGGCGGAGGAGGAAGAGCCAGGAGAGCAGCCACACAGCAGACCTCGCCGCTGCCGCCTAATTCGCCTTGCGCCGGTTAGCGGCCCCCATGATCCTCGCCGTGTTGCCCTTCGTGGGCGAGCTCCTCCGCTGGGAGGTCCGCTACCTCAACCTCGTCTGCGGCCACGCCCAGGCCGAGGTCTCCCAAGGCCCCGATCAGAGCCTGCGCATCGAGGGCACCGCCAAAAACGCCGACTGGTACAGCGCCATCTACACGCTCGACGACCGCGTGCTCAGCCACTGGCGCCCCGGCCAGGGCAGCCAGCGCTACGAGACCTGGTTCGCCGAGGGCGGCTTTCTCGAAGAGCAGCGCTGGAGCTTTGATCCCACCGGCATCGACACCTGGCGCCGCCAGTGGAAGCACGGCGCCTGGCAGACGAGCGAGGGCCGTCGCACGGGTGGCCCCGGCCTCGAAGACCCCGTCAGCGCCTTCTTTCGCCTGCGCATCGAGCCCGGCCCGGGCCCCTGGAGCTTCCCCGTCTTCAGCGGCAAGACCCCCTGGACCCTCACGGTCACGCCGGTGGGCACGGTGTACCCGGCCCAGGGCCCCGACGGCGCCGTGCCGGCCCAGGACTACACCCTCACCACCGCCCACCGCGGCGATCTCGAACAGAAGGGCCGCCTCGTGCTCACCCTCTCCGATGACGAAGCCCGCCTCCCCCTCGCCCTGGTCGCCCACACCAACGTCGGCGCCATCCGCGCCCGGCTCGTCTCCCGCCGCCCGCCCCGATAGCCCGCCCGCCTCCCGGAGCTCCCCATGCCCCTTCCTCCCGGCATCCACCACCTCCGCCCCACGCTGCCCATCCACGTCTTCGAGGCCGCGGCCCCCGGCCCCACCGCCCTCATCCAGGCGGGCATCCACGGCGACGAGATCGCCGGCGTCCACGCCCTCGCCGAGCTCCTCGAAGCCGGGCGCCGCCCCCTGCGCGGCCGCCTGCTGGTGATCCCGGTGATGAACCCGCCGGCCTACCGGGCCCGCACCCGCGCCGCCCCCGGCGGGCTCGACCTCAACCGCTGCTTTCCCGGTGACCCGGCCGACCCGGCCGCCGAGCGCCGCCTCGCCGCCGACCTGATGGCCCTGGTGCGCGACGAGCAGCCCGCCCTGATGGCCACCCTGCACGAGAGCCACAAGCGCTACGACCCTGCCCGGGTGCCCTCTTTCGGCCAGACCCTGGTCTATGGGGTGACCCCCTGCCCGCCCCTCTTCACCCAGGTGGTGGCCCGCCTCAACACGGCCCTGGAGAGCGAAGAGGAGCGCTGGGACACGCTGTACTACCCCGTCGCCACGTCGAGCACCGAGGTCATCGTCGACGCGCTCGGCTGCCTCGGCGTGTGCGTGGAGACCTGGATGGGCTTCCCCGAGGCCCGGCGCGTGGCGATGATGACCGCCGTGGTTGGTGCCCTGCTCGACGAGGTCGGGGTCGGCCTCAGCTCTTGATCAGGGTCCAGGCGCCGATGGTGATGAAGAGCACGCCGGCCGCCCGGTTGATCCACTCGGGCGGCACCGCCCGGGTGACCGCCTCGCCCACCAGCACGCCCCGCGCGGTGGTGGCGATGAGGCCGAGGCTGGCCCCCAGAAAGACGCTCCACTTGCTGCTGGCCGAGCCCGACAGGGCCATGGTGGCGAGTTGGGTTTTGTCGCCCAATTCGGCGATGAAGATGGCGACGAAGGTGGTGGCGACGAGCTTCCAGTCCATGTTCTCTCCGATGGCGCCGCTCCCTTAGTGTGCAGGGCTGGCGCCGGCGCTGTCACCAAAGGTCAAAGGGGGGGTGCTACCCCCACCGCCGCGACGCCAGATCGAACACATTGAGGAGAGCGACGCGAGGTTCTGCCCATGTCTGAAGCCCCCCATCCCGGTTCGGTGTCTGGCGCTCTTGGCCCCGACAGCGCTCCCACAGGGGAGAGCGCGCTCGAGACCGGCCCCACGCTGACCATCGAAGAAGACACCAGCGAGCTGCGGCCCTCCCGCTCTGGCCATGAGCGGGTGCGCCGGGCGATGCGGCGCGGCCTCGTCCGCCTCCAGGCCGCCCGCGAGGGTCGCCTGCGCCTGGGGTGAGCCCTCTTCGACCTCACCCCTTGACACGACAAGGCCGCAAGGTGATCTTCCGGCCATGCCCCGCGGTCACCGTCGCCCCCGCCTCCTCATGCCGGCCCCCGCCGGCCTGCTGGCCCTGGTGTGGCTGGGCTGTGCGCCGCAGCCGGCCCAACTCCTCGCCGACGGCCCCGAATCGTTGCGCGCCTGGGACGCCGAGCCCCTGGCGCTGCCGGCCCTTCGGGTGGTCGATGCGCACGGCGCCGCCCTGCTCTCCGAGGAGCCCCCGCGTTGGGAGGTCGAGCCGCCCGAGGTCGCCCGGCTGAGCGACGACGGCACCCACCTCCTGCCCCAGCGCGAGGGCGAAGCCCGCCTCGTGGCCCGCCTGGGCGCCTTGCAGGTCGAGCGCAGCCTCAGCGTGGTCTTCCCCGACGCCATCACCCTCTTCGGCGCCAACGCCAACCAGCGCCTGCCGGTGGGCCAGCGGCTCCTGCTGGTGGCGGTGGTCAGCAACCTGGGCGAGTCGATCGAGGCCGCCCCCGTGCAGTGGCAGAGCAGCGACCCCCGCGTGATCGCCGTCCACGGCGGCATGATCGAGGCCCTCACCGAGGGCACCGCCACCGTCACCGCCCGCAGCGGCCTCGCCGAGGCCGTGGCCACCCTGCGCGTCACCCCCGAGCCCCGACGCCGCGCCCTGGCCCGCCACAGCGACCACCCGGTCGCGATGTAGATGAAGATGGCCCGCCGAAAGTCCGGCGGCTCGCGCTGGCGCGCTCTTGCCACCGCCCTCCTCGTGGGGGCGCTGGTGGTGCCGATCCTCCAGGTGCTGCTGCTCCGCTTCGTCAATCCGCCCTTCACGCTCACGATGTTTGAAGAGGCCCGCCTCGCCACCAAGGCCAGCGCCCGCTTCAAGTGGGTGGTGCACGAGAACCGCAGCCTCGAACAGCTCGGTGAGAACGTGGCCCGCGCCGCCGTCGCCAGCGAAGACGCCCGCTTTTTCTTCCACCGCGGCTTTGACTGGGAGGGCATCTGCACCGCCCTGCGCAAGAACGAGCGCGGCGGCAAGCTCCGCGGCGGCAGCACCATCAGCCAGCAGGTGGCCCGCAACGTCTTCCTCTGGCAGGGCCGCTCTTACCTGCGCAAGGGACTGGAGGCCTGGTACACCCTCTGGTTGGAGCTGCTGCTGCCCAAAGACCGCATCCTCGAGGTCTACCTGAACATCGCCGAGACCGGCAAGATGACCTTCGGCTTCGAGGCCGGCGCCTGGCGCTACTACCGCGCCGAGGCCCGCACGCTGAGCCTCGAGCAGGCCGCCCACATCGCCAGCCTGCTGCCGAGCCCGCGCAAGTGGACCTTGAACGGCGCCCAGGCCACTGAGCGGGCCGCCTGGATCCTGGAGCACCCCGCCCCCTTCCCCAACGACCCCGGCTTTGACGAGGCCCGCGCCGCCTGGGCCCGCAGCGCGCCGGGGCCGCTGGACTGCTTCCTCGATTAGGCCGGCAGCATCCGCATCACCCGCGTGACGCAGCGGCCATGGGTCTCCAGCTCGCGCAGGGTGTCGACCTCATAGGAGGCCAGGGGTGCAAGGCCGCTCGGCAAGAAGGTGCGCCCCGGATCGCCCACCCAGACCTCCGCCCCCTGGGCCTGGGCCCGGCGCAGAAAGCCCAGGAGCCGCCGGGTCAGCGGCGCGTCATAGCAGAGGTCTCCCACCACGAAGAGCTCGGCCTCGGGCGGAGCTCCGTCGAGCAGGTCGGCGATCACCACCGCCACCTCAAGGCCATTTGTCGCCGCGTTCATGGCGATGGCCTCGCCGGCGAGCCGATCGACCTCCACCGCGGTCGCCACCGCCCCCGATCGGGCCGCCGCCAGGGCCGCCACCCCGCAGCCCGCCCCCACGTCG
>JBEIQK010000601.1:0-4153 GCA_040376505.1 Alphaproteobacteria bacterium
GCGCCCTGCGCATCGAGGTGCTCTACAACCCGGTCGACACCGCCGCCCTGGCCCCGCCGGTGGCTGGCGGGCCGCGGGTGCTCTTCATGGGCGAGATCGGGGCCCGCAAGGGGGCCCTCGACCTCTTCTCGGTCATCCCGGCGGTGCGGGCGGCGGTGCCCGAGGCCACCTTCGTCTTCTGCGGCAACGGCGCGGTCGAGGCGCTGCGCGCCCAGGTTCAGGCAGCCGGCCTCGAGGGGGTGGTGGAGGTGCCGGGCTGGGTCAGCGGCGCCCCCCGCCTCGATCAGTACCGCGCCGCCGGGGTCTACTGCCTGCCGAGCTACCACGAGGGCCTGCCGATGGGCATCCTGGAGGCGATGGCCTTCGGGCTGCCGGTGGTGGCGACCCCCATCGCCGGGGTCCCCGAGGCTGTCGCCGATGGGATCTCGGGGGCGCTGGTGCCGCCCGGCGATCGCGCCGCGCTGACGGCCCGTCTGATCGCGCTGCTCGCCGATCCGTCCCTGCGGGCCCGCCAGGGCGCCGCCGGGCGGGCGCGGGCGCTGTCCACCTTCTCCACCCCGGTCCTCTTTCGGCAGCTCTGCGACGTGTGGTCGCGGGTGGTCGAAGAGGCCAACATTCGCCCCGAGCTTGCCTGAGATGCCGCGTCCGGACTTCTTTTTTGTGGGTCACCCTCGGAGCGGCTCCGGCCTGCTCGACTCCTACCTTGCCGGTCACCCCGACATCTTCATGGCCCGCAAGGAGCTGCACTACTTTGGCGCCGACCTGCGCTACCACAGCCCGCCGCGCACCCTGCAGAACTACCTCTCGCACTTCGACGGCGTAAAGCCGCAGCACAAGCGCATCGGCGAGTCCTCGACCTGGTACCTGATCAGCCAGCGCGCCGCCGAGGAGATCCACGCCTTCACCGGCGAGGCCCGCATCGTGATGATGCTGCGCAATCCGGTTTCCTGGCTGCACAGCCTGCACAGCCACCTGCTCTTCTCGGGCGACGAAGACATCGAGTCTTTCGAGGAGGCCCTCGCCGCCGAGGCCGATCGGCGGGCGGGGCGGCGCCTGTCCGCGGCGAGCATCCCGGCCTGCGCGCTCTTCTACCGGGGGCTCGTGCGCTACGCCGATCAGGTGGAGCGCTACCTGCGCGTCTTCGGCGCCGATCGCGTCCACATCCTCATCCTCGACGAGTTCCAGAAGGACCCGCGGGCGGCCTACCGCGGCCTGCTGGAATTCCTCGGCCTGCGGACCGACTTCCCGGGCATGGCCGGGGTGCTCGACGCCAGCGAGCGCTCGCGCAACTCCAACCGCGAGGTGCGCTCGGCGGCCCTGCGCCGCTTCATCATTGAGCCGCGGCGGCGGCGGGTGCTCGAAGGCGTCGATCCGGCGCCCTTCCCCGGCTTTGGGGTGGCGCTGCGGGCCCTGCGGCGGGCGAACCTGCGCTTCGCCGAGCGGGCCCCCCTCGATCCAGCCCTGCGCGAGCGGCTGGCCGCGGAGCTGGAGCCTGAGGTGGAGCGCTTCGAGGCCCTGTTGGGGCGCCGCCTGCCGGGCTGGCACCCGAAGCGGGGCTAGCCCTCAGCGGGCCAGCAGCCAGGCGTAGCGGGTGATGGGGTCGCGGGTGAAGCGCTTGAGGCTCCACAGGGTGCGGCCTTCGAGGGTCTTCGCCACATGGTCGCGGTAGTCGGCCATGTGCACATCGTCGAGGATCACGAGCCCGCCGTCGCGCGCGAGGTCGACCGCCTGCTGCAGACAGCGGGCCCGGGTGTCCATCATGCCCATGTCGTGCAGCACGAGGTCGAAGTCGTGGCGGCCCTGGGCCATCAGGTTGTCCCAGGTGTAGAGGTGCGTGGTGGACACACCCTTCTCGCCGAGCCAACCCCGAGTGCGCTCCAGCCACTCGGCCGAGTCGTCCACGCTCCAGACCTCCACGCCGGGGTGCTCGGCGGCGTAGGTGCGCAGGATGAAGCTGGTGAAGCCGGATCCCAGGTCGATGATGCGCCGGGCGCCGCTGTCTTCGGCGAGCAGCCAGAGCGTGGCGATGAGCTCCAGGCTGGCGGCGTGGTTGGGGTGGCCCACCCGCGTCAGGTAGTCGAGGTAGTCGTTCTCGAAGCGCTTCGCGATCGCGGGCGCCTGCTCGGCGTAGCGGCCGAGGCTGGGGAATCGCTGCTGCAAGGGGGCCACATCGGCCTCGGCGCGCGCGTTTTCGGACTTGTCCTGATCGGCCATGCGCCGCTTGATCCGGCGGCTGGCAGAGTTGATCACACCCGACAATCCCATGGAGTCCTCCACAAATTCCGATCAGTTGTACAGCACATCACAAGCAGAGCGCCCCGAAGGGTCACCCGGGCCGCCGGCCGCGTCAAAGGGCGGGGACAGCTTTTGCCCAACCAGAAGCAGGGCGCAGAGATAGAATTGAGGTCAAGCGAGCGGGCTGCTCGCCGAAGGGGCAGCTTGCGGGCCTCCTCATCGGCATCCCGTCTCTTTGTTGTAGCTCATCATCCTTGAGGATCTCGTATGTCTCAGCCCATTGGTGAAAAGGTATTGTCGGAAGAAGAGCGTCTGCTGGCCTTGCAGGAGTTTCGGTCACAATTGGAGGCCGATCACGAGCGGCGGGCCGCCGAGATGGAGCAGAAGCTGGCACGCCAGGGTCGCCGCGATCAGGCGGCGGAGGCGGCGCGCCACGCCGAGCTCTACGATCTGCGCGAGCAGGCCCGTGCCGAGTTCTACGCCGCCCGCGGCTACCGCGAGTACACCGACTCCACCGGGCGCCAGGTCTGGCTGAGCCCCGAGGAGTACGCCTGGCGCACCAAGCGTCGCAAGCAACGCAAAGAGCCCGTGCTCGATCCCTCCTTCTCCAGCCGCAAGATCACGCTGCTCTTCTACGCCGGGATGGCTGTGATCGCGGTGGTCGTGGGCCTGCTCCTCGCCCGTTAGCCCTGCCACCGCCGAGTCCCCATGCCGCCCCGCCTTCCCGACCTCTTCATCGTCGGGGCCCCCAAGTGTGGCACCACCGCGCTCACCCGCTACCTCGAAGGCCACCCCCAGGTCTTCATGGCGGGGCGCAAGGATCTGCACCACTTCGGCTCCGATCTACAGATGCGCCACCGCCCCTGCGCCGATCGCGCCGCCTATCTGCAGCACTTCGCGGGCGCTGGCCCCGCGCACCTGCGGCTGGGCGACTCCAGCGTCTGGTACCTCTACTCCCAGCGCGCCGCCGCCGAGATCGCCGCCTTCAATCCCCAGGCCCGGCCGATCATCCTGCTCCGCGAGCCCGTGTCGATGATGTACGCCCTTTGGGGCCAGCTCCGCTACAACAGCGTCCACGACGAAGACATCGACGACTTCGCCCTGGCCATGGCCGCCGAGGCCGATCGGGCCGTCGGCCGCCGCCTGCCCCCGCGCACGCCGCTGCCCGAGGGCCTGCTCTACCGGCGGGTGGCCTCGTTTGCCGAGCAGGTTGATCGGTACTTTCGGGCCTTTGGCCGGGAGCGGGTGCTGGTGCTGCTGCAGGACGACCTGAAGACCGACGCCGAGGGCACCTGGGGTCGGGTGCTTGACTTCCTCGGCCTCGATCGGGGCTTCACCCCCTCGCTCGACGCCGTCAACACCGCCAAGGAGGTGCGCAGCCCGGCGTTGCGGCAGCTCCTCGCCGCGATCCCCGATCCGCTCAAGGCCTTGCTGCCCGAGGGGCTGCGGGCGTCGACCCGTCGCCTGCTGCGCAAGGCCAATTCCCGCCACGCCGAGCGCCAGCCCCTGGATCCGGCCCTGGCAGCGCGCCTGCGGGCCGAGATGGCCGGCGAGGTTGACCGCCTCGAAGCGCTGCTGGGGCGCGATCTCTCCCGTTGGCGATCTGGATGACACCTGCAGCCTGAGCGCAGGGGGGGCTATCCGCGAGGGCGTCGTGTTCCGTGAACCAGGGAGAGCCCGGGCGGCGAAGAAGGGTATTGGCCCTTCTAAATCGTTCGCCTGGCCGTCGGTCGGAGCCATGAGTCTGTTCGCCACCCTCTCGTTGAGTCTGTTTCTGGGGGTCTCATTCGCCGGTTCGGGCTCCAAGTCGAACAAGGGGCCCGGAAAGCTCGATGACTCCTGCAAGGGAGAGTCCCCCCGCGGCAAGGACGACGACAAGGACGACGACAAGGACGACGCGGACGACGACGACGACGAC
>JBEIQK010000670.1:0-3722 GCA_040376505.1 Alphaproteobacteria bacterium
CCCGTCCTGCCGCCCAGCCCCGACAGCGCCGCGAAGAGCCAGCGCATCTTCCGCGAGCTGCAGGCCGAGGTCGACAAACGCCAGCTCTTTAAGCCCGACACCTTCTTCTACGTCTGGCGCGGTGCGCTCACGCTGGGCATCTTCGCGGCGGGCTACGGACTGCTGCTGAGCGGCGCCAGCGGCCTGCTCTGGCTGCTGGGCGCCCTGCTCGCCTCGGTGGGCATGGTCCACGCCGGCTACCTCGGCCATGACGCCGGCCACGAGGCCGCCTCGCGCAGCCGGGGCGTCAACCGGGCCCTCGGCCTCGTCGCCTTCACGCTGCTGGGCGGCGTCGCCTTTGGTCACTGGGTCAAGTCCCACAACCGCCACCACGCCGCCTCCAACGACGAAGACGACGATCCCGACGTGCAGGGCGGCCCCTTCGCGCTCTACCCCCGCGCCGCCCAGACCCGCAGCGGCGTGGCCGGCTTCCTCTGCCGGCACCAGTCGATCCTCTTCTGGGTGGTCGTCCCCTTTCAGCCGTGGAGCCTGCGGGTGGCTGGGCTGCGGTACATCCGCGAGAACCTCGGCGCCGCCAAGCTCGACATCGCCTTCTTCGTCGCCCACCTCGTGCTGTGGCTGGGCATCCCCGCCGCCCTGCACGGCTTCGGCGCCGCCTTCGGCACCTACGCCTTCGTCACCTTGCTGATCGGCCCCCAGATCATGGCCGCCTTCATGCCCAACCACATCGGCGAGCCGATGACCCGCAAGGGCGAGCGCCTGCCCTTCCTGCTCCAGCAGGTGCTCACCAGCCGCAACCTCGGCGCCGATGCGGTCACCACCTTCCTGGTCGGCGGGCTCAACCACCAGATCGAGCACCACGTCTTTCCGAAGGTCTCGCAGAGCCGGCTCAAGCATGTGCGGCCCCTCGTCGAGGAGGCCTGCGCCCGCTACCAGATCGCCTACCACGCCGAGCCCTGGACCGACGCGATGCGCGCGGTGCAGCGCCGGGTGGTGGAGATGCAGGGCATCGCTCGGGAGACCGCGCTGCGCCGCGCCGAGTCCCCGGCCGCCCGCGCGGCCTAAAGCGCCAGGATCAGCAGCCCGCCGATCAACCAGAGCAGGGTCCACAGCAGGGCCGTGCGGCTGCGCCCCTGGCTGCGCAGCGACCACCCACCGCCGACCGCGATCCCCACCACCGCCCCCACGAGGCCGGCCCCCAGCAGGGCCCGCGCCGGCGCAGACAAGCCGGGGGTGAGGGTGAGGAGCAGCCCCTGACCAGGCCCGTCGAGGAGGGAGAGGGCGCCGCGGCCGATCAGGGCGAAGCGATTTGGGAAGGCGAGCCCGGCGCAGAGCAGGGCGAGGAGGAAGAGCCCCTCGGCCGCCAGCACCGCCGGGCGCCGGCTCTGGCCGATCAGCGCGGCCAGCAGACCCAACACGACCAGCTCCACCGCGATCCACAGCTCGGGCACCACCCGGCTCGGATTCGGCCCAAAGGCGCAGAGCAGGCCGAGGCCCAGGCCGCCCAGCGCGAGGCTGAGCAGGCAGCCGCGGCCGAGCCGGCTCCCCCAGGAGTCGCCGCTCATCGGGCACCCCGGTCCCAGTCCAGGGCCGCCCGCACCGCCCTCGTGAGCCAGAGGGCGAAGAGGCCGATCATCGCGATCAACAGTCCGATGACGCCCTCATCGTGCAGGCTGGCCGCCCGGGCGCCCACCGGCCGTTGGAGCAGGAGGGCCGCCAGCACCCGCAGGGTAGCGAAGGTAAAAGCCCCAAGCCCGCCGCCAATCAGCGCCGCCTCGATCACCGCCGTCTTTCGCAGGCCCACCGCATAGGCGAGGATCACGGGGTTCGCGATGTCTTCCATGTGTACGACCAGATCAACCTCTTCGTGGAGCCTCGCCTCGCCGGTGGGGGCCAGGAGCTCCAGGTAGATCGTGCGGCGCTGGCCCGGCCCCAGGCGAAAGCCCGCCTCGGGGTCGCCGCCGTCGAGGCGCAGCCGCAGGTGGGGCGATCGGCGCTCCAGGCGCACCCAAAGGGCCCGGGAATGGGCGAGGCTGCGCAGCTCCAGCTCGCGGCGGTGCCGGCTGCCGGGCCGCAGATCGCCGAGGTCGAAGCGCTGGGCCGACAGGCGCAGGAGCCCGGCCTCCAGCGGCTCCTCCACCGCCGGCGCCTCCCAGGGCAGGCCGGGGCGGAGGGACTCCACCAGGCCGGGGAGCAGCGCGTCGGAGAGGCCCATCCGCGCGAGCTCCTCGCGGGCCCGACCCTGGTGGATGTGGGAGAAGCGCGCCTCCTCACACCAGACGGCGAGGCGGCCCAGGAAGGCGTCCCAGGCTGGGTTGGCGGTCTGGTAGTCGAGACAGGCCTGCTGCCAGGCTGGCTCTTCGAGACCGGTGACGATCACGGCCCGCAGCGCCGGATCGGCGAGCAGGGCGCTGATGGTGGGGGCGTCGCTGAGGCTGGTGCGCTGCAGGGCCTCAAAGGCCGAGAGGGCCGCGGCGCGGGCCGCGCGGTAGCCGGCGTGATCGAGGAGGGCGGCGGGCCCGAGCAGCACAAAGGGGTGGTGGGGCCGCGGCCCCCGGCGGGAGAGCAGCCAGGACGCCCGGGCGTCGGCCTCCAGGAAGGGGCCGCTCACCGTCGGCGCGGCCGCGGGGATCGGGCGGCCGCCAGGAAGGCGCAGGCCGGTCGTGCGCTCGCTCATCCGGCCTCCGGCTCGACGAGGCGCAGGGTTGCGACGCGCTGGCGCAGGGCGGCAGGAAGTTGGGCGAGGCCGCGATCCTGGCCCAGGTGGGCCTCGGCCCGTTGGCCGGCCACCTCCGCGAGGACCCGCACCCGGCCGCCCAGATCGACGAGCAGCTCTACGCGAACCGGCGTGCCGGCCGGGCAGCCCGGCGGCAGCGCGACCCGCAGGGCCCCCACCGCTTCGGCGGCGGTTGGCCGGCCGTCGGGCCACTCCAGCAGGGCGATCTCCAGGGCGTCGGCCGCGTCGTCGGCGGTCTCGAAGTCGGCCGCCTGGGTGGAGGGCAGCGGCCGGCCGGCCTCGACCAGGGCCCAGGGCGCCGGCCCGGCCTCCCCCTCGACGAGCAGCCCGAGGGTGCGGGACAGGCGGTTCTCGATCCGCAAGGCGCCGCCGCCCTGTTGGGCCAGTTGGGCCCCCAGGCGGGCCGCCCCGCGGGCCACCGCCAGCTCGCAGTGGGGGCTGCGCCGGGTGCGCCCCGGAAAGAGGGCCCCCACCCGCGCCTCCACCATCCGCGCCCGACTCGCCCCGCCCACCATCACCGCCTCGTCGATGTCGGCCGCCCGCAGGCCGGCGCTGTCGAGGGCGGCGCGCAGGGCGTCTTCGAGGCGATCCATCAGGCCCGCGGCCCGCGCCTCGAGCTGATCGCGGCGGAGGAGGAGCTCGATGGCGTGGCCGCCCACCGTCAGGGCCGCCCGCACTTCGCTCCGGCGCTGCAGCTCGATCTTGAGGGCGCGGGCCTGGCGCCGGGCCGCCGCGAGGCCCTCGGCCCCCTCCAGCAGCAGGCTGCGGCCCGTATTGGCGCGGGCCCCCTCGTCGAGCATGGCCAGCACGAGATCATCGAGGTCGCGCCCGCCGAGGTGGACGTCGCCGGCCGAGCCCAGCACCCGCAGGCCCTGCCCGGTGGCGATCACGTTGACGTCGAGGGGTGCCGCCGCCCAGATCTACGATCAGGCCCACCCCCGGCCGCTCGGCGCGGTCCCAGGCCAGATCCACCGCCGCCGCCAGG
>JBEIQK010000384.1:0-6058 GCA_040376505.1 Alphaproteobacteria bacterium
CCTCGACCGGGGGTGCGACGCGGGGCGCCGCGCCGACGCGCGAGATCGCCATGTCGAGGAGGCCCGAGGCGTCGCGCACCCGCACGAGACCGGCCGGCTGCACCTCGCAGAAGACCGTGCCCGCCTCCAGGCCGGTCATCTTGCGGGCGTCGAGCACCTCACCGACGGCCGAGAACCAGTTCGGCGCCTCGACCTTCCAGCTTCCCTTGCGATCCTTGATCTCCCACACTGCCATGACGAGCCTCCACGTTGGCTGCTTGCGGAATCGGTCGGGGAGCAGAAGTGCAATAGGGGGAACATGGCAGGCGGCAGGGCGCGCGATAGGCGGCAAGGGAGAGGCCGTGTGAGGGCAAGGCAGGCTACCCTTGGGTGTCTGCTGCGTTCTCTCCTGCCATTTGGTCATCGGCGCGGGTGATCGTCGGCGGCTCGGCCTGCGTACTTCGGCTGGAGCGACTCTTCCTCCCTTCCACTTCGTGAGGCTTTCCATGCGTGAGCTCATCATCGGCGCGATCCTGGTCCCCCTCTTCACGGGCGTCGCCCAGGCGGCTTGTCCCTCTGGCTACAACGAGATCACCGGCACCGCCGGCGACGACGTCCTCAACGGCACTTCCGGCAACGACTGCATCCTCGGCCTCGGCGGCAACGACATCATCGACGGCAACGGCGGCGATGACTGGATCGAGGGCGGCGACGGCAACGACGACCTCAAGGGCGACGGCGGCAACGACACGGTCTACGGCGGCGCGGGCAACGACATCCTGCGCGGCATCTCGGGCAACGACACCCTCGACGGCGACGCGGGCAACGACGACCTGCGCGGCGGTGACGGCAACGACACCCTGACCGGCGACACCGGCAACGACCTGCTCTACGGCGGCACCGGCAACGACACCTGCAATGGCAACGCGGGCGACGACGAGGTCTACGGCAGCGCCGGCGACTACGACAAGCTCAACGGCGCGGCGGGCAACGACTACATCACCGACGGCGACGGCGTCACCTCCGCCTCGGGCGACGCCAACACCGACACCCTGGTGATCACCTTCCGCCTCGGCTGGCGCACCAGCACCGGCGCCACCACCCTGGGCACCCTCTACGGCGGCTACGGCGACGACACCCTGACCGTGAAGACCGACACCACCGACACGGCCTTCAAGGTCAGGCTCTACGGCGACTCCACCGCGGCCAACGCCGCGGACGGCACCGCCGACGTGCTCAAGTGCACCGGCTCCTTCGCCACCAGCGGCAACACCGTCACCGGCTGGGAGACCGCCGGCGCGGCCTGCCCGCTCTAAGGCTCAGGTCGAGGGCGCCCACCGAGCCCAGCGCTCGGGGGGCGCCTGATCGGTGAAGAGCGGGTGATCGTCGATGTGGCTGCGCTGCCGGGCGTGGAGCAGCCACAGGCCGATCTCCTCGGGGTAGCGGCGCAGCGCGGCCTGATGAAAGGCGAGGCTCTGCGCCGCGAGGCCCTCCCAGGGCCCATCCGGCAGAATGGGGGGGCCAATTTCGCAGACCGAGGGGCCATCCTCGGGGGCGTGGCAGAAGGCCGGCACGATCGCCGCGCCGGTTGAGGCCGCGAGGCGCCAGGGGCCAGGGTTGAGCAGGGCGGTGCGGCCCAGGTAGGGCAGGGGAGCCCAACGGTTGCCGATGCGCCCGTCGTAGGCGATGCCGACGATCTCATTGTTGGCGAGGGCCCGGTAAAGCGCGCGGGCGGGCTCATGGTGGGTGAGGAAGCGCGCCGGTAGCCGATCCTCGGCGGCCTCCCGCGCCTGTCGAACGGCGATGCGCCAGGAGTTGGGCGCCAACTCCGGGTGGGCCGCGGCGACCTCGGCCGGCGGCAGGCCCCGGGCGGCGTACTGCACATAGCGGTAGCCGCGAAAGGCCAGGGCGGCGATCATCACCATCACGGGGCCGGCGTGGGGGTAGACCCAGACCACGCCCTTGCCGCGGGCCAGGGCCGCGTCGAGGTGGGCCGTACCGCGCAGCTCCATCCACAAGGGCGTGGACTGGGCGTCGAGCGAGCCCAGCAGCAGCTCCTCGGCGTGGGCGCGAAAGGCGGCGCGGTAGACCGCGGCGATGCGATCGGCCTGCGCACCGGCCGGCAAGACGCCAAAGCAGCGGTCGAGCTCCTCGCCGAGCAGGGCGTGATCGGCGGCGGCAAAGCGGTGCTGGAGTCGCCAGAGGGGGAGGGCCGCGCGGAGCCGGGCCGGACGATCGGCGCGCAGCCAGGGCCGGAGCTTCACCCAGAAGAGGAAGCGGGCCAGATCGCCCGGTGGCGGCAGGGGCCCTTCATCCGAGCTGCGCCAGGGCCCGTCGCACGGCCACCTCGACCATCTGGCGCCGCCAGGGCGTGTCGTGCAGGTGGGTGGGCAGGGGCCTTGCGAGGGCATGGGCGGCGGCGGGCAGATCGTCGGCCCGATCGACGGAGAGCTCGATCGGCGCAGGCCCTACGGCCGAGAGGACCGCGCGGGCCCCGGCGCCGCGCCGCTGCACCGCGACGAGCAGGGCGCCAAAGTCGATCGCCCCGCGCACCCGCACCTTGTGGTGGGCGACGGCCTCGCCCGGCCGCGGCAGCAGCACCCGGGTGAGCAGCTCGTCGGGGGCGAGGCTGTGCGGGCGGCGGCCGTCTTCGCCGGGGTAGAGGGCGGCGATCGGCACCTCGCGCAGGCCCTCGCGGCCGAGGAGCTCGATGCGGGCGCCGAGCAGCCACAAGACGGGCACCGTGTCGGCGCTGTGGGCGGCGTAGCAGCCCTTTCCGCGTGGGGCGACGTGGCAGACGTGGCCCTCACACTTGAGGCAGCCGCCGATGGCCTCGCGCCAGCCAGCGGGCTGGTTGTAGAAGGCGCAGCGGGCGTCCAAGAGCACGTTGCCGCCGAGGGTGGCCATGCCCTGAATCGTGCGGGTTGCAACGGTGGCGGCGGCGGCGGCGAGGGCCGGGTACCGCGCGGCGATGCGCGGATCGCCGCGTAGATCGAGCAAGGGGGTGGCGGCACCGATCGAGAGCCCGCCGTCGCGCTCCACCACGCCGCGGAGCTGCGGCAGGCGGCGCAGGCTCACCAGCGCGGGGGCCGGCAGCAGGCCCATCTTCATCGCGGGCAGCAGGTCGGTGCCCCCCGCGAGCACCCGGGCCCCGCCGGCGAGCAGGGCAGGCACGGCGTCGAGGCGATCGGGGGCCTCGATCGACAGCGGCGGCAGCGGGTTCATGGGCCGCTCCGGGCCCGGCGCAGGCCGCGGGCCACCCGCTCGGGGGTGAAGGGCGGACGCTCCCACCACAGGCCGGTGGCGTCGTACATCGCGTTGGCGATGGCGGGCACCACCGCGAGTTGGGGCCCCTCGCCCACCTCCTTGGCGCCGAAGGGGCCCTCGGGATCATGCGACTCCACGAAGATCACCTCGATCGGCGGCGTGTCGATGGCGGTGGGGATGCGGTACTCCAGGATGCTTGGCGCCATCACGGCGGGCCCGCGGTAGCGCTGCTCTTCGAAGAGGGCCTCGCCCAGGCCCATGTAGACGCAGCCCTCGATCTGCCCGCGGGCGATCTCGGGGTTGAGCACCCGGCCGAGGTCGTGGGCGCACCAGATGCGCTCCACCCGCACCTCACCGGTCTCGGGGTCGACCTGCAGCTCGGTCACGGCGGCGGTGAAGGAGTAGGCCGGCGAGGGCCCGACGCTCTGGCGGCGAAAGCGGCTGCCGATCTTCGGCGGCGTGTAGGAGCCGCTGACCGAGAGGGTGCCGTGGCGGGCCTCGGCCAGGGCGACGGCCTCCACCCAGGAGAGGCGGCGCTCCGGCGCGTCGCGGTGGATGATGAGGCCGTCGGCGGCGAGCAGATCGCGGGGCTCACAGCGGAGTTGGGCCGCTGCTGCGCCAAAGACCAGCGCCCGCAGCCGATCGGCGGCCTGGAGCGCGGCGTTGCCGGCCATGAAGGTGACCCGGCTGGAGTAGGAGCCCAGGTCGACCGGGGTGAGGTCGGTGTCGGCCTCCACCACGCTGAGCAGGCTGCGCGGCAGGCCGAGGCGCTCGGCCACCAGGGTCACCAGCATCTGGTTGCTGCCCTGGCCGACGTCGGCGGTGCCCGAGAAGATGGCGACCCGGCCGCTGCGATCGGCGGTGAGCACCACGCCGGATTGGGGCAGATCGGAGGCGGTGGGCGGGTGGAGGGCGCCGCACATATAGGCGGAGCAGGCGAGGCCGATGCCGCGATGGGGCCCGAGCCGGCCGCGCTTCTCGGAGTAGCCGCTGGCGGCCAGCACCTGGTCCAAGCAAGCGGCGAGGCCCACGCTGGTGATGCGCAGGCCGTTGATGGTCTCGGTGTGCGGCTGGACGAGGTTCTGGCGCCGCACGGCCGCGGGATCGAGGCCCAATTGGGTGGCCATCCGGTCGAGGTGCACCTCAAAGGCGAAGCGCGGCTGCAGGGCGCCGTGACCCCGCTTGGGCCCGCAGGGCGGATGGTTGGTGTACAGGCGGCTCGCCTGAAAACGGTAATTCTCCAGCGCGTAGGGCAGGGTGCCGAAGACCCCGAGGTAGTAGGCGGTGACCACCCCATAGCTGGCGTAGGCCCCCCCTTCGGCCACGGCGCGCAGGTCGGCGCCGACGAGGGTGCCATCGGCGCGCATGCCCATCGTCAGCTTCATCTCGGTGGGGTGGCGCCCGCGGTGGGCGTAAAAGACCTCCTCGCGGGTGAGGGCGAAGCGCACCGGGCGCTGCAGATGGCGCGCCAGCCAGGCCGCCAGGATGTCGGTGACGAAGGGGTCGCACTTGCCGCCGTAGCCGGCGCCCACATGGGGCTTGATCACCCGCAATTGATGGGCGGGCATGCCGAGCACCCGGGCGAGGGCATGGTGCAGGGGGTGAGGGTTCTGCGTGCTCGACCAGACGGTGAGGCGACCGTCTCCGGTGGGGGCGGCCACGGCGACATGGGGCTCCAGCGGCACATGGGTGGAGCCCGGGTAGCCGTAGTCGGCGCTGAGCACGAGATCAGCGCTGGCGAAGGCGGCGTCGACGTCTCCGAAGGACTGGTCGACCCGCCGGAGGATGTTGCTGGGCTTGCGGGCCCACTCGTGGATGGCCGGCAGGCTCGGGTCGAGGGCGTCTTCGGCGCAGAGGATGGCCGGGAGCGGCTCGTAGACGATCCGCACCCGCCGTAGCGCGGCGATGGCCTCGGCCTCGGTGAGGGCGGCGATGCAGACCACCGGCTCGCCCTGGTAGCGCACCTTGTCGAGCGCCAGGGCCGTCTCGTCCTGCACCACCGCGATCGGACCGTAGCGGGTGGGCAGATCGGCGCCGGTGACCACCGCCAGCACGCCCGGACAGGCGCGGGCCGCCGCGGCGTCGATGGAGAGGATGCGCGCGTGGGCGTGGGGCGAGCGCAGGACCTTGGCGTGCACCATTCGCGGCAGGGCCAGATCGCCCGAAAAGAGGGCTGCCCCGGTGATCTTGTCGAGGCCATCGATCTTTCCGTGGCCCGTCGCCCCCACCACGCCGCCCTCGGCAGGCGAGAGGGAGTGGGTCTGGACGGGGCCGCGCTCGGACATCAAAGGCTCTTGGGTCGGGGTGGCGGCTACTTGCCCTTGCAGGCGTTGGCGGCGAGGAAGGCGCTGCGGGCGGCGCTGGGCCAGGTGGCGGCCTCGGCGCTGTAGCGAAGGTCGCGGGCCTTCACCTGGATTTCGGGCAGGACGATGGCGGCGCCGGCGCCGTCTTGCAGCACGTTCTCGCGCAGGGTCCAGCCAAGGTCGAGGCCTGCCTCCCCCGGCGTGGTGCAGGTGATCGGCAGCTCACCCTGGAGGAGCTGGCGCTTGGGCTGCCCGAGCCGCGGCTCGAAGGGCCCCAACAGCACCGTGGCCCGCCCCACGATCGAGCCCGAGGCCTTCATCGACAGCGCGCCCACCACCACATCGGCGTGCTTGTCGCCGTCGAAGTGGACGATGGTGACAAAGGGGAGGGGATCGGCGCTCAGCAGGGCCGCGCCCGTGGCGCCGGGGAGGGCCACCGAGAGCGGCGGCAGGCTGCCCTTCGCCGGGCCGCGCTGCACCTTGATCACGTCTTTTTGCTGGCTGGGCAG
>JBEIQK010000204.1:0-9246 GCA_040376505.1 Alphaproteobacteria bacterium
CGGGGTTGCGCAGCAGCGGCAGGTGACAGAGCCGCGGGGCCTGCCAGCCAAAGTAGCGGTAGAGCAGGATGTGCTTGGGCGCCGAGTTGATCCACTCCTCGCCGCGCATGACGTGGGTGATCTCCATCAGGTGATCGTCCACGACATTGGCCATGTGGTAGGTCGGCAGGCCGTCGCTCTTGATGAGCACCTGCATGTCCACCGCCGACCACTCGATGCGGATCTCGCCGCGCAGCATGTCGTCGATGACGCAGGTGCCTTCGCGCGGCACATCCATGCGAATCACGAAGGAATCGCCCCGCTCCAGGCGCTGGGCCACCTCGTCGGCGGAGAGGTGCTTGCAGCGCCCATCGTAGCCAGGGTTGCGCTGGGCGGCGGTGGCCTCCTTGCGCATCGTGGCCAGATCCTCGGACGAACAGAAACAGCGAAAGGCGTGGCCCCGGTCGAGCAGGATCTGCGCGTGGGCGGTGTAGATCGCGCTTCGATCGCTCTGCCGGTAGGGGCCGTGGGGGCCGCCGATGTCGGGGCCCTCATCCCAGGAGAGGCCCGTCCAGCGCAGCGCTTCGAGGATCATCCGCTCCGACTCGGCGGTGCTGCGCACCTGATCGGTGTCTTCGATGCGCAGCAGAAACTGTCCACCGTGGGCCTTGGCGAAGCAGTAGTTGAAGAGGGCCACATAGGCCGTACCGACGTGGGGGTCGCCAGTGGGCGAAGGGGCGATGCGCGTGCGAACGGTCATGGGGGCGCGCTCCAAGCGAGGGGCCGCCCCTTACCGAGGATGCCGCCGCCGGGCAAAGGTTTAGGATAGGCCGAGCCCTCTGCGGAGCGCGCCGTGCCCCTCCTCCTCGCCCTGGCCCTCTCCGGCTGCACCCTCCTCCAGGGCGGCACCCCCCTCGTGCTCGAAGGCGACGGCTTCTTCGACCACCCCTGGCCCGACGACCGCCGCCGCGTCAACGGCCAGCCCGAGCTGTCGGACTTCCCCCAAGCCGACAGCCAGGAGCTGATCGGCAAGTACCTCGCGATGGGCGAGCAGCTCGACGGCTTCGGCACCAACAGCCCGATTTACCTGCGCTTCGCCCGCGAGCCCGACCTCGGCGCCCTCCCCGACCCCGCCCGCTCCACCCACCCCGCGGCCCCGGTGCTGATCGTCAACGTCGACCCCGACAGCCCCTTCCGCGGCGAGCGCGCGCCCTACCAGTTCACCTGGATGCCCGACGCCACCGACTGGCTGCCCGGCGAGCTGCTGGCCCTCCAGCCGGTCTGGGGCGCCCCCCTGCGGCCGCGCACCACCTACGCCGTGGTGCTGCGCAGCGGCTTCGCCCAGCCGGTCGACGACTTCCGCGGCGTGCTCTGGGACGCCCACCCCGACGCCCCCACCTACGCCAGCACCGCCGCCACCCTCACCGAGCTCGGCGTGCCCGTGGACGATGTGGCCTACGCCTTTCAGTTCACCACCCAGGACACCGTGGGCGAGATGGCCGCCATCGCCCGGGTCCTCCACGAAGAGCTGCCCACCGAGCCCCTCGACCAGCCCCTGCGCTTGTACGCCGAGGCCAACGGCTACACCGCCTGGGTGGGCACCGTGGTGCTGCCGATCTGGACCCACGGCGTGCCCCCCTACTACACCGAGGGCGGTCAGTTCGAGCTCGACGCCGATGGCGAGCCGATCCTCGCCGGCTGGGAAGAGGCCGACTTCATCTTCTCGGTGCCCACCGGCGACGACATGCCGGAGGCGGGCTGGCCGGTGGTGCTCACCGCCCATGGCACCGGCGGCGACGCCGGCAGCCACTTCTACGCCTCGGACCCCCTGCAGATCGCCGCCACCCTGGCCCGCGGCGGCATGGCCGCCTTTGGCGTCGCCCTGCCCTTCCACGGCGACCGCGGCAACGGCGGCGACCCCTCGCTGGTCAGCTTCAACCTGCTCAATCCGAGCTCGGGCCGCACGGCCTTCCGCCAGGGCGCCCTGGAGCAGGTCTACCTCGCGCACCTCCTCGCCTCTACGCCGCACGCCTTCCGCTCGGCCGAGGGCCAGTCACCGCGGATGCGCGCCCAGACCGACCCCGACCGCGTCGCCTACCTGGGCCACTCCCACGGCGGCGAGATCGGCATCCTGGCGGCGCCCTACTTCCGCGATGATGTGCGCGGCGTCGTTCTCTCCGGGGCCGGGGCCGGTCTGTCTATCTCCATCGTCGAGCGCGACGCGGGCGACTTCGACATTCAAGGCCTGCTGCGCAGCGCGCTGGCCCTGCAGCCCGACGAGGCACTCACCGTCGTTCACCCCGCCATCGGCCTTGTGCAGATGGTGGCCGAGGTGACCGATCCGATGAACTACGGCCCCTACTGGCACCGCTGGGAGCCCGACTGGCCGGCCACCCCCCAGAATGTGCTCCAGTTCGAGGGCCTCACCGACATCTACACGCCGCCGCGGGCGATTGAGGTCCTGGCTGGGGCCGCCGGGCAGCCGATCTTCGCCCCGGTGCTGCAGCAGGATCTCGTCCAGACCCTCCAGAACCTCGACGGCGTCGGCACCCCCGCCGCCCAGAACCTGCGGGCCTGGGACGGGAGCCCGCTCACCGGCGGCCTCGCCCAGTACCCTGAAGACGGCCACTTCGCCGTCTTCGACAACCCCGACGCCGCCGCCCTGTACCAGGGCTTCCTCTCCACCGCGCTGGGCGATGGCCCAGCCGAGGTGCCGCTCCGGCCATGAACCTCCTCCTGGGCGTCTGCGGCGGCATCGCCGCCTACAAGGCCGCCGAGCTCGTCAGCCTCGCCACCAAGCGCGGCCACGCCGTGCGGGTGATCCTCACCGACAACGCCGCCCGCTTCGTCGGCCCCGTCACCTTCGAGGCGCTGAGCGGGCACCCGGTGATGGTCGGCCACGCCCACCTTGATCCCGGTCAGGCCCTCGCGCACATCCAGTGGGCCAAGTGGGCCGAGCTGGCCGTCGTGGCCCCGCTGTCGGCCAATGTGCTCGGAAAGCTGGCCTGCGGGCTCGCCGATGACGCGCTCACCACCGTGCTGATGGCCCTTCCCCGCGGCAAGCCCGTGCTGTTGGCGCCGGCGATGAACACCGAGATGTGGCAGCACCCTGTGGTCCAGCGAAACTGCGGCTGGCTGCGTGATCTGGGCGATCGCTACCACTGGATCGACCCGGTCAGCAAGCGCCTCGCCTGCGGTGACACCGGCGTGGGCGGCCTCCCCGATCCGGCAGAAATTCTTACGCGCGCGGAAGGTTTGCTCCCTTGCCGGAGCGGCGACGGGGGCTAGGCTCCCCGCGGCTGGGGTCCAAGGCCGGCCCCCCTCACCCCCGAGAACTGCGTCGCGGCTGCCTTCTTGCGCCGAGAGACGCAGGTCTGTTTTTTTGGTTTGGAGGCTTCTTGTCTGCCCCCTCCGACGCGCCGCGCGCGATTCCCCCGTGGGCCCACCTCGACGGCCTGCTTGCCCGCGTCGGCGACACGCCGCTCGTGCGCCTGCGCAAGCTCCCGCAGGGCATCGTCTCCCCCGACGTGGAGGTCTGGGTGAAGCTGGAGGCCTTCAACCCCGGCGGCTCGGTGAAGGATCGCGCGGCCCTGTCGATGGTGCTCGACGCCGAGGCACGCGGCCTGCTCAAGCCCGGCGCCACCATCCTCGATGCCTCATCGGGCAACACCGGCATCGCCTACGGCATGATCGCCGCCGTGCGTGGCTACCAGCTCACCCTCTGTTTGCCCGCCAACGCCAACGAAGAGCGCAAGGCCACCCTGGGGGCCTATGGCGTGGAGATCGTGGAGACCGACCCCCTCGAAGGCTCCGACGGCGCCATCCGCGAGGCCCGGGCCCGCAAGGCGGCCGAGCCCGACCGCTACGTCTACCTCGACCAGTACAACAACCCCGCCAACTGGCGCGCCCACTTCGAGAGCACCGGCCCCGAGATCTGGCGCGACACCCACGGCCGGGTCACCCACTGGGTCTCCACCCTGGGCACGAGCGGCACCTTCACCGGCACCAGCCGCTTCCTCAAGTCCAAGAACCCGCAGATCACCTGCGTCTCCGTGCAGCCCGACTCGCCCTTTCACGGGCTTGAGGGCCTCAAGCACATGGAGACCGCCATCGTGCCGGGCATCTACGATCCGGGCCTCGCCGACCTCGATCTCGGCGCTCCCACCGAGGAGAGCCTGGAGCTCACCCGCCGCCTCGCCCGCGAGGAGGGCATCCTGGCCGGCATCTCCTGCGGGGCCGCCGTCTGGGGGGCCCTGGAGGTGGCCCGCGGGCTCGAGCGCGGCGTGGTGGTCACCCTGCTCCCCGACAGCGGCGAGCGCTACCTCTCCGAGACCCACGTCTTCGGCCGCGGCCACCGCGGCTACCGGGGCCATCCATGAGCTCCCACAGCCGCCGCGACGACAGTCCCTCCGGTCAGGCGCTGCGCCTGCCCCTCGATGAGATGGGGCGCCTGCACGATCACGTCGTCGAGGGCTACCCCCACGAGGTCGTCGGCGTGCTGGCGGGCGAGCGGGCCTCGGGCACCGTGCGCGCCCTGCGCCCCCTTGTGAACGAACGCGCCGACCAGGCCGCCACCCGCTACGCCGTCTCGGCCCTGGCCCTGCACCGGGCCGAGGCCGCCCTGGAGGCCGACGGGCACGAGATCCTCGGCTACTACCACTCCCACCCCGACCACCCAGCCGCCTGGTCTGACACCGATCGCGACGAGGCCCTGCCCAATACGGTCTACCTGATCGCCGCGGTCGCCGGTCCGGCCGGCCCGAGCGAGGCCCCGCGCCTCGTGGATCTGCGCGCCTGGCGCCTGCGCGACGATCGAAGCACCATGGACGCCGACCACCTCATCCTCACCACCCCCTGAGATGTGCCCGATGTCTGTTCAGATCTCTGTCCCCACCGCCCTGCGCGGCTACACCGAGTCCAAGGCCGTCGTCGCCGTTGACGGCGCCACCGTCAAGGAGGCCCTCGACGCGCTGACCGAGCGCTACCCGGCCCTGGCCCGCCACCTGCGCGACGCCAGCGGAAAGCTGCGCACCTTTGTCAACGTCTACCTGAACGATGAAGACATCCGCTACCTGCCCGAGCGCGACGCCACCGCCTTGCGCGACGGCGACAACCTGATCATCGTGCCCAGCATCGCCGGCGGTGTGACATGAGCACGCCCGAGCTCGACGCCTGGGACATCGCCCGGTACTCGCGCCACCTGCTGCTCGATGAGGTCGGCGTGGCCGGCCAGCGCAAGCTCAAGGGGGCCAGCGTGCTCTGTGTGGGCACCGGCGGGCTCGGCTCGCCGCTGCTGCTCTACCTCGCCGCCGCCGGCGTCGGCCGCATCGGCATCGTCGACTTCGACACGGTGGACGCCAGCAACCTGCAGCGCCAGATCATCCACGGTACGGCCAACATCGGCAAACCCAAGCTGCACAGCGCCCGCGACCGCATCCTCGACATCAATCCGCGCTGTCAGGTGGATCTGTACGAGGTGGCGCTCACCTCTGAGAACGCGCTGGAGATCCTGGCCCCCTACGATGTGGTGGTGGACGGTACCGACAACTTCCCCACCCGCTACCTCGTGAACGATGCCTGCGTGATCCTGGGCAAGCCCAATGTCTATGGCAGCATCTTCAAGTTCGAGGGGCAGGCCAGCGTCTTCAACTACGGGGACGGGCCCAACTACCGCGACCTCTACCCCGAGCCGCCGCCCCCCGGCCTCGTGCCCTCCTGCGCCGAAGGCGGCGTGTTGGGCGTGCTCCCCGGCGTGATCGGCTGCATCCAGGCCACCGAGACCATCAAGCTCCTGCTCGGCCAGGGCACCAGCCTCTCTGGGCGGCTGCTGCTCTACGACGCGCTCAACATGCGCTTTCGCGAGCTCAAGCTGCGCCGCGACCCCGACGCAAAGCCCATCACCGCGCTGATTGACTACCAACAGTTCTGCGGGGTACCCCACGGCACCCCCGAGCCCGAGGCCGACATGCCCGCCTTTCACCGCATCCAGGTTCAAGACGCCCAGCGCCGGCTGCAGGAGGGCTGGAAGCCCTTCGTCCTCGACACGCGCAAGCCGCACGAGGCCGACATCGTGCGCCTGCCCTTCACCGACGCCCTGATCCCCCATGAGCTGGTGGCCGCCCGCGTCGACGAGCTGCCGCGCGATCGCGACATCCTCGTGTACTGCCGCAGCGGCGTTCGGTCGGGCAAGGCCGCCGAGGCCCTGGTGGCCGCCGGCTTCTCCAGCGTCACCAACCTCGAAGGGGGCGTGCTGGCCTGGGCAAACGAGATCGATCCTTCGATGCCCACCTACTGAGCCCGGCCCCGGCGCGTGAAGATTGCGCCACAGCAGGCGCCGCCGGGGGGCCCATCCAAGTAAGATGCCGCCCCACTCCGGAGCCTCGCTGTGATGCTGCTGTCCGCCCTGGCCCCCTCGGTCTTGCTCTCTTCGGCCCTGGCGGCCGACTTTCTTCAGGTCGACGCCGCGGCCCCCGGCATGGCGGTGGCGGTCACCCTCCTGCGCGAGGGCGGCGGCTTCACCGGGTCGGAGGTCCTCACCTCCTCCTGCGGTGACCTCGTCCTCGGCCCGGCCCTCGTGGCCGACCGGGGCGCCAACCCGGCGGCGCCGGTCACCGGCTCGGTTTTGCAGTTCTCGGTGGGGGTCAAGGCCAGCGCCACGGCCGGCCAGACCTGCATCCTGTACGTCAATGGCACCGCGCTCTCCGCCTTCAACAGCGGCATCGACAACCGCTTTCAGATCGTCGCCGCCGCCACCGCCCCCACCGATGGCGGCACCGGCGACGCCGACGGCGCGGTGGACGGCGTCATCACCCTGGCGGCCAGCCGCCGCACCGACGGCGGCACCCTGGTCTTCGACAGCTTGAGCGTGCCCGCGGGCAGCACCCTCGTCTTCGCCGATGATGACCCCATCAGCGTCACCGCCGGCAACGAGGCCAAGCTGCCGGTCTTCGTGCTGGTGAAGGGTGCCGCCACCATCGAGGGCTCGGTCTACCTCGCCGGCGATGACGCCGACGACGCCAGCGCCGGCCAGGCCTCCAACGGCGGCGACGGCGCGCCGGGGGGCGGCGGCGGGGCGGTGGGCTCCAACTGCTATGGCGGCGTCTTCGCGGCCGGCGACGGCTTCACCGGCGGCGGCGGCACCATCACCGCCTCGGGCTGCGGCACCTTTGGGTTCGGCGGCGTGGGCGCCACCACCGGGCCAGACTTTCAGCATGGCGGCGAGGGCCTCTTCACCGTCACGGCCAACGGCAGCGCCGGCTACGCCGGTGGGGCCGGCGGCGGCAGCGGCCACCCCTGGGGCACCGGCGGCGGCGGCGGCGCCTGCTGCACCACCGCAGGCGCTGGCGGCTACGGCGGCGGCGGCGGGCCGGGCCACTCCGAGGCCACCGGCTGGGGGGCAGGCGGCGGCGGCTTTGGCTCGGCGGGAGAGAACGGCGTCGGCACCGTCGGCGGGGCCGCCACCACCTACAACACCGGCGGCGCCGGCCTCGCCAACGGCAGCGCCTCGCTTATCCCCCTGGCCGGCGGCTCCGGCGGCGGCAGCGGCGACTCGGGCTCGTCGGGGGCGGATGGGGCCGGCGGCGGTGGCGGCGGCGGGGCCCTGCTCCTGTACGCGGCCTCGCTCACCCTGGGCACGGCCGCCAGCTTCGACCTCTGGGGCGGCGACGGCGGCGACACCACCGGCGCCAACCCCGGCAGCTCCACCGGCGGGGCCGGCGGCGCCGGCGGCGGGCTCTTCCTCGCGGCCCCCGCGCTGAGCGGCCTCACCGCCGGCGCCTTCGATCTGCACGGCGGCTACGGCGGTCACGAGGCCAACGGCTACTACTCCGGAGACGGCGGCGAGGGGCGCCTGCGCGTCGACGGCGCCACGCCGCCCACCCTCACCAACGGCCCCACCGGCCGGGCGCCCACCACCCACGAGGGCCCCGCCCTGCTCAGCGTCTCGGTGATGGGCACCACCACGTCCTCGGCGACCAGCACCACCCTGCTCATCACCGACACCACCGGCGCCCTCATCGACGAGGTGCCCGTGCTGCCCGATGGCAGCGTGGTGATCTGGCCCTTCCTGCCCGCTGGCGGCGACTACCTGCTCACCCTCGTCGACGACAGCACCGGCCTCACCGGCCCCGCCGCCGTCGCCTGGGCCACCTTCACCCCCGACTTCGACGGCGACGGCGTCTGGGCCGAGATCTACGGCGGCGAGGACTGCGACGACGCCGATCCCTTCACCTCCCCGGACGCCGACGAGACCTGCGACGGCATCGACGACAACTGCGACGGCACCATCGACGAAGGCAGCGCGGTCGACGCCCTCACCTGGTATGCCGACGACGACCTCGACGGCTTTGGCGACCCGGCCAGCACCGCCGCCGCCTGCGCCGAGCCCGTCGGCTACGTCGCCGATGCCACCGACTGCGACGACACCGACGACGACATCTCCCCCGGCGCCGACGAGCTGTGCAATGGCATTGACGACGACTGCGACGGTGAGATCGACGAGGACAGCGCGGTCGACGCCCCCACCTGGTACCCGGACTTCGACGGCGACGGCTATGGCGACCCGGCCAACGGCATCCCAAGCTGCACCGAGCCCGCCGGCTACGTCTCCAACGACGAAGACTGCAACGACGCCAGCACCGACTACCAGCCCGGCATCCTCGAGGTCTGCACCGATCCCGAGGACTACAACTGCGACGGCTCGGTGCTCTACCAGGACGCCGACTCCGACGGGGCCCCGGCCTGCGAGGACTGCAACGACGCCGACAGCCGCGCCACGCCGGGCGGGGTGGAGATCTGCGACGCCATCGACAATGACTGCAACGGCACCGTCGACGATGGCGTGACCGTCACCGTCTACACCGACGCCGACGGCGACGGCTTTGGCGATCCGGCCACCGCCGACAGCGCCTGCGCCGAGACGCCGGGCACCGCCACCAACGGCGATGACTGCGACGACAGCCGCGCCTCGACCTACCCGGGCGCCGAGGAGATCGCGGGCGACGGCCTCGATCAGGACTGCGATGGCGAAGACGCCGAGGCCACCGACCCCGGCGACGGCGACGCCGGCGGCGGCGACGATGGCATCGCCACCGACACCAGCGAGCCCGACGACGACAACATCGCGATCAACCCCCTCAACGGCACCTTCCTGGGCGGCAAGGGCTGCACCGGCTGCGCCAGCACCGAGGCCAACCCCGCCGCCTGGTCGCTGGCCGGCCTCCTCGCCCTGGTCTGGCGCCGGCGCAGGCCCGAAGGCAAGCGTTGACC
>JBEIQK010000488.1:0-5011 GCA_040376505.1 Alphaproteobacteria bacterium
GAGCTTCGGCGGCGGCGGCGGCGGTCGTCCCGGTGGCGGTCGCCATGGCGGCGGCGGTCGGGGCGGCGGGCGCAGCAGCGACCCGCGCTCGGCCTCCTGGTAGCGTACGCAGGGGCGGTGCGCAGTTCGCCGCCCCACCGCGCGGCGCCGGGGTACACTGGCCCATCATGAGGTCGCCATGACCCTGCGCCGAGCCCCTTCCGTCTTCCTCCTGCTCCCTCTGCTCGGCGCCTGCGTCGAATACGAGGTGGTGCCCACCGACAAGGGCAGCCTGCCGGGGGAGACCGGGCTCATCCCCGACACCAGCAGCCCCATCGACACGGCCATCCCCGCGGCCTGCCCCCCCGAGGATGACCTCCCGACCGAGGTCCTCGTCGACGAGTCCTGCTTCACCACCGCCATCACCGGCTCAATCGAGGCCGTGGTGGAGTGGAGCTACAGCGAGCTCGGCAACTACGGCGAGTACAACGAGATCCTCGGCACGCCGGTGGTCGGCCAGCTCACCGATGACAACGGCGACGGCGAGATCGACACCTACGACTTTCCCGACATCGTCTTTGTCGCCGACGACCATGGCTCGCACAACCACCGCAAGGGCATCCTGCGCATCATGCCCGGCGACGGCCTCAACCGCGGGCAGGCCATCTCGGAGGCCAACCCCACCGGCTGGCAGGTCTACCCCTACCGCTACTCCAACACCGCGCTGGGCGACATCGACGGCGACGGGGTCACCGAGATCGTCATCATCGCCCAGGTGATGGAGGACATGGGCGGCGGAGACGGCGGCGGCAGCGGCGGCGGCGGCATGGACACCGCACCCCCAGACGGCGGCGGCGGCGAGGCCGGCGGCGGCACCGGCGGCGACCCCGAAGACAACCCCGTGTTGCCGCCGCCCCCCCTCGACGAGGACATGAAGTGCGCGGTCAGCGCCTGGAACGCCAACGGCGAGTTGGAGTGGATGGCCAGCGAGGCCTTGTTGACCTGCGCCGGCCACGCCCCCTCCCTCGCCGACCTCGATGGCGACGGCGATGTTGAGGTGGTGGTGGGGCCCTATGTCTTCGATGGCGCTTCGGGCGGCCTCCTCGCCCAGGGCAGCGCCGGGCAGGGCTTCTTCCCCTCCAACGCCGAGACCGGCATGCACTCGGCGGTGGCCGACCTCGACGGCGACGGCCAGCAGGAGATCATCGCCGGCCCCACCCGCTACGCGGCCGACGGCAGCGAGGTCTGCACCGCCAGCGGCGTCGACGACGGCTTTGTCGCCGTGGCCGACCTCGACATGGATGGCGCCGGCGAGTGGGTGGTGACCGCCAACGGCACCGTCACCGTCATCGATTCAGACTGTACGGTGATGGAGAGCTGGCCCCTGTCGGGCGGCGGCAACGGCGGCCCGCCCACCATCGCCGACTTCGACGCCGACGGCGCGCCGGAGATCGGCATCGCCGACGCCGGCTACTACGCGGTCTACGAGGCCACCGGCGCCGCGCTGTGGTCGCAGCCGATCACCGACGCCTCCAGCCACACCACCGGCTCCAGCGTCTACGACTTCGAGGGCGACGGCTACCCCGAGGTGGTCTACGCCGATGAGACCCGCTTGTGGATCTTCGCCGGCGCCACCGGCGAGGTGCGCCTCGAAGACCCCCGCCACGCCAGCCGCACCCTGCACGAATACCCGACCATCGCCGACATCGATCGCGACGGCTCTTCGGAGATCATCGTGCCCAATGGCGGCGGGCACAACGGCGAGAACCTGACCGGTCTGTACATCCTGGGCCCCGCCGAGGGGGTCTGGCTGATGAGCCGCCAGGTCTGGAACCAGCACGCCTACAGCCTCACCAACATCAACGACGATCTGAGCATCCCCTCGCCGGCCCAGCCCAACTGGCCCCTGCACAACAATTTTCGCAGCGGCGACCCCAACCCAGTCAGCGCCGGAAAGTCCGCCGACGCCGTGCCCCTCGGGGAGGTCTGCACCGAGGCCTGCGAGAGCGGCCTCATCGGCCTCCGTGTGCGCGTCGGAAACGCCGGCCTCGGCGGTCTGCGCTTTGGACTGCCGCTGTCGGTGTACAGTGAAGAGAGCGACGGCACCCGCACCCTCATCGCCCAGGCCTGGAGCGGGCCCGCGGTCGACGCGGGGTCGGTGTCTGACGCCATCGACATCCGCCTCGATCCCGCCGACATCCCCGACGGCATCGTGGTGATCGTCGCCGATCTCTTTGAGGGCATCGGCTGGGTGCCCGAGTGCCACGAAGACAACAACGAGCTGCGCATCGAAGGGGTCGTCTGCCCTTAGGGGGCCGTCAGTCGCCAGGCCAGCAGCCCCGGATGCCGCACATCCGCCGGGCCGAGCGTGGGCGAGAAGCGCCGCTCGCTCGTCTTTCCGGTCGGCACATGAACGATCCAGACAAAGCCCATCTCGACGAGGCGGGCCCGCAGGGATGCGACCTCCTCTGGATCGCCGTCCCGGGCGATCTCCAGCAAGCGGTCGGCGATCCGATCGGCCTCGCTGCGGGTCTCGGCGGTGGGCGGCTGGTAGACGTTGGCCGCCATGGAGTGGCCATGCACGGTCTGGTAGAGCAGCTCGGGGTGCCGCAGGCCGCTCCCCGTGCCCTGGGCCCCGCCCGCCGCCACCGGCGTCCCCGCTGCGTGACTGACCAGCCGCCCCCGCGGCCTCGGCAGCTCCAACCAGGGGCCCTCCGGCAGGCTGGACATGCCTTCGGGCAGGCGCAACGGGATGGTCGCCCGCGGCCAGGGCAGGGGCGTGAGGAAGGTGGCATCGGCGATCACGAGGAGGGCCGCGCCGAGGCGCAGCCAGCCGCCGCCCCGCGGCCAGGCGCCGACGAGGCGCTCCACCCCGGCCCCGGCCAGGGGTGCCAGCAGCAGGCCCGCCACCATCGCCATCCGGTACCAGCGCGGTGACTGACCCAGGGCGTCAACCTGAACAGAGAGCACCCCCGCTGGCAAAAAGACCGGCTGGCCGCCCACCTCGGGCATCTGCCCCCCCACCTGCAGCCAGAAGCCCAGCGACAGGACCACCGACAAGGCGAAGAGGCCGATCAGCAGCGCATGCTGGCGCAATCGCGCCCCGATCAGCCCGAGCACCAGCATCGCGCTGCCGAGGTAGACCACGTGCAGATCGGCGCCGATGGCCGAGCGCAGCGGCAGCAGGAGCTGCCCCAGATCGGCGCCCAGCATGCGGTTCTGGGGCAGGCCCGGCTCGGCGATCACCGCGTCGGCGATGGAGCCCGTGCCCGGCACCCCGGCGGGCCGGTGGTGCAGGATGGCGTCGATCACCGGTGCCCCGCTCAGCAGCCCCAGCAGCCCCACCGCGAGGCCCACCCCCGCCACCCGCAGGGCGCCTGCGCGGCCGGCGCCCAGAAGGAGCGCACATCCGAGGGGGGCGAGCAGCATCCCAGCGTAGATCGCCACATAGGGCCCCGACCAGAAGCAGGCCCCCAGCGCCGCCGCCGCCGCTGCGACCCGGCCCCAGGTCGGCTGCCGGGCTGCCGCCACCAGCCCCGCGAGGCTGAGCAGCACCCAGCCCATCGGCTGGGCTTCGGTCATGCCCGTGAACAGTCCCCCCAACATCGCCGGGCCGCAGATGCCGAAGGTCGCGCTGAGCCAGGCCGGCGGCGCCTCCTCGCGCAAAAAGACCGGTGCTGCCACCGCCGCGGCGAGCCCGCCCAGCGCGAGGCTCCACAGCTGCACCAGGTTGAAGCCGAGGGCGGGCCCGCCGAGCAGCTCCCCGAGCCCATAGGGGAGGAGGTGCAGGGGATCGCCCAGCACCCAGGTGAAGCCCTTGGGAAAGTCCACCCGCTGCGTCTCGATCAGCAGGGGACCGTCTCGCAGGCCCAGCCAGAGGGTCCACAGATGGTCGATCGCCTCCAGGTCTGGCGCGCCGATGAGTTGGCCCACCGGATCCGCGGCAAGCGGCCAGGTGAGCAGCACCAGCGCCAGGGCCGGCAGCGCGTAGGGCAGCGCAGCGCTCAGGCGCATTCGTGTCTCATGGCCGAACATCGGGGGGGAGCCGCAAGAGGTCGATCACCACCACCCGGTCGCCGCCGGTGGCCACAATGGCGCCCACCCCCTGGGCCGCCTCGGTCAAGCGCGCGATGCGGTCGAGCTCTTCAGCCTCCTCGCTGTGACTGCCGTGCAGCACCACATAGCGAAAGCCCTCGGCCTTGAGGCCCTGGAGCGAGCGCATCGCCGGCCGGGCCAGCACCTGGGCCACCCCGCCCGGGTAGCCCCGGTTAATCGCCTGGCCGATGGGGCGGCCATGGCAGGTCTGCATCAACATCCACTGTTCATCCACCAGGGCCGGCAGATCCATCACCGCGCCGCTCTCCAAGGGCGCCAGGACCTCGCAGCTCCCGTCATCCTTGCGGGGGCCGGCCTGCAGGAGGCGCGCGCCGCCGCCGGCGATCAACAGATCCGCCAGCACCACAACGATGATCAGACCCGTGCGACCCGGCCCCGCCAGCCCGGCCAGGGCGCGCCCCGCCAGCAGGCTGGCCCCCAGGGCCGCCAGGGCGCCGAAGCGGTAGCGGATGCCCAGCGCGTCGAGCCCCTGAATGTGATCAAACCACTCCGCGGGCAGGTAGAGGCTGTAGGCGCCGATCGTAAAGTCGCCCACCCCCCACCGAAAGGTGCGCCCCAGGCCCAGGATCAGGCCCAGGCCCACCAGGATCGCCGCCCGCGCCCCGGCCGACCGCGCCCGCCACAGGCCAAAGCCGGCCATCAGCCACACGCTCAGTCCCACATAAAAGGAGTGAACCGTCCAGGCGTCGGGGGTGTGATCCCACTCGGGCAGCAGAAAGCCGCGCAGCCAGGCCGAGCCGGCGTGAATCGGCCGCGGGGTGCGCTTGCGCACCATCGCCGCCGGCCCGTTGATGGTGTCTTCGACAAGGTGAACAAAGAGAAAGGCCAGCCCCGCTGCCAGGGCCGCCGCCCCGATCATGCGCATCAGCTCGACGCCGCTGCGGGGGCGCGGCGCGTACAGCAACATGGCGAGCCC
>JBEIQK010000915.1:0-2410 GCA_040376505.1 Alphaproteobacteria bacterium
CACCGTGCCAAAGAGGATCCGCCAGTCGACCTCGGCCCGGGACACCGCCGCCCGAAGCGCGGAGAGGTCTGCGCCTTCGATCACCACGACGGCGCTGGCCTCGCGGGGGATGGCGTTGCGCTTGTTTCCACCGTTCAGGCTTGAGAGGTGCCAGTCCACCGGCAGGCCGTCGAGCACCTGGGCCAGGAGGCGGATGGCGTTGGCCCGACCGAGGTGAATGTCGACCCCCGAGTGCCCGCCCTTCGCCCCCGAGACCTTGATCCGCACGGCCACAGCCCCCTCGGGCGCCGGCTCCCAACGCGGGGCCCGGGTGGCCACCGTGTCGATGCCGCCCGCGCAGCCGATGGTCAGCTTACCCATCTCCTCCATGTCGAGGTTGAGCAGGTACTTCCCCCGCAGCCAGCCCGCCTGGAGCTGCTGAGCGCCCGTCATCCCGCTCTCTTCGTCCACCGTGACCAGAAGCTCGATCGGCCCGTGAACCAGCGTGCTGTCGGACAGGATCGCAAGACCGGCGGCCAGGCCGATGCCACAGTCTGCGCCCAGGGTGGTGCCGGTGGCGCGCACACAGTCACCGTCGACGTGCAGGCGAATCGGGTCGCGGGAGAAGTCGTGCACGGTCTCTTCATTTTTCTCACAGACCATGTCGACATGGGCCTGCATCGTCACCGGCGGCGCGCCCTCGTAGCCGGGGCTGGCAGGCCGCCGGATCAGCACGTTGCCAACCCGATCCCGCTCCACACCCAGGCCGAGGCGGCGCCCCACCGCGGCGACCCAGTCGGCGGCCTCGCCTTCGGCGCCCGAGGCCCGCGGGATGGCAGACAAGGCTGCGAAGTAGCGCCAGACGGGCTCAGGGTGCAGGGAGAGGATCGGGTCCATGAAGGCTCCAACAGAGACCCCGCGGTAACCTGCCGCCCCGCGCCCTCCGAGGCGCCGTCGGGCTCCGCCCTGACCCGCCGCAGGTCGCGCCCATCTCGCGTACGCCAAGGCGAGCGGCTGAAAACGCGCTACCTCTTCCCTCCCACCTGCCTGCACGGTGTCACCATGCCGAACGCTGCGCGCCCCTTTGTCGCCCCGGAACCCCACCGCCGCCAGCTCCTCGGCTGGGTCGGCGCGTCGATCGCCCTGACCGCCTGCGCAGGCCCTGGGGGGGCTGGCGGCCGCAAGTCCCCCGCCGACACGGTCACCCGCGACAGCGTCCCGCCCACCGACTCGCCCGGCGCCGAGGACACCGCTCCCGAAGCCTGCTCCGCCCTGCCCGCCGAGACCCCCGGGCCCTTTCCCGGCGACGGCACCAACGGCCCCAACCTCCTCGCCCTCCCCGAGGCGGTGCGCAGCGACATCCGCACCAGCATCGGCGCCCAGTCTGGCACCGCCGAAGGGCTGCCGCTCACCCTGCAGCTCCGCCTCGTTCGGGTGAGCGCCGGCTGCGCCCCCCTCGCCGGCTACGCAATCTATGTCTGGCACGCCGATCGCGCAGGTCTGTATTCGATGTACACCCTGGAGACCGAAAACTATCTCCGCGGCGTGCAGATCACCGATGCAGACGGCCTCGTCACCTTCACCACCATCTTTCCGGGCTGCTACGACGGCCGCTGGCCGCACATCCACTTCGCCATCTACGAGAAGCTCGACCAGCCCCCGCTCCTCACCTCGCAGCTCGCCTTTTCACCCGAAGACTGCGCCGCCGCCTATGCCACCACCGGCTACGAGGTCAGCGCCGTCAACCTCACCCACAGCACGCTGGAGACCGACATGGTCTTCGCCGACGGCGCCACGTCGCAGGTGGCCACTGTCAACACGGATCCCACCACCGGCCTCACCGCGACCCTCACCCTCGGCCTCGCCTGATTCTGCACCGGTGCATTTCCCTGGGCGCGCCTTGGCGTCGCAGGCGACGTGGGCAACCTCTCCCCAACACCTCCTCCACAATCCACCCTCCCCCTCGGTGAGCCCATGACTGTGTCGCCCGCTTTCCCCACCCTCCGCACCCGCACCCGGGGCCGCACCCACGGCCCGGTCACCCGGCTGGTCAGCCCCGGTGACCTCGGCGCGGTCATGAAGCCCTTCGTCTTCCTCGACGCCTTCGACACCCCCGCCGCCAAGGCGCCGGCCTTCGGCATCCACCCGCACTCCGGACTGGCCACCCTCACCTACCTGATCGATGGCCGCTTCTCCTATGAAGACACCACCGGAAAATCAGGCCTGCTCTACGAAGGCGGACTGGAGTGGATGCGCGCCGGGGGCGGCGTCTGGCACACCGGCGCTCCGGCCACCGACGGTCGGATCCGCGGCTACCAGCTCTGGGTGGCCCTGCCGGCCGACTGGGAGCTGCGGCCGGCGATGAGCCAGTACCTGGCCCCCGAACAGGTCCCGACCGTCGGCAACGTCACCGTGCTGCTGGGCACCTACG
>JBEIQK010000807.1:0-2909 GCA_040376505.1 Alphaproteobacteria bacterium
CCTCCGCAGACCTCGTGCTGACCGGCCTGAACTACCAGGACATGGCCGGCTCCTCGATCGTGGGGGCGGGCGACGTGGACGGTGACGGCCGGGGCGACCTGATGGTCTCGGCCTCCTACGCAGATGGCGGCGCGCTCTACAGCGGCAACGTCTATGTCTTTTTTGGCTCCACCCTGGCCGCTGGCGGCGGGCACGGGCTCGACCAGGCCGATCTGGTGGTGACCAGCCCCAACCTCGGCGCCGGCCTTGGCGGCTACGACAGCTCGCTGGCGGCGGCGGGTGACGTGGACGGAGACGGTCGGGGCGACATCCTCATCGGCGAGAGCGGCAACGGCCAGGCCTGGCTGGTGTTTGGCAAAGACCTCACCGGCAGCGCTGTCGATCTCGGCGTGGTGGGCAAGGCCATCCTGCCCGACGGCGCCCTGGAGTGGCTCGGCATCGACGTCTCCCCCGCCGGAGACGTAGACGGTGACGGGCTCGGCGACATCGCCGTGGCCAGCTTCAATGAGTCCCTCGGCTATGGCGCTGGCGCCGTGGCCGTCGTCACCGGCGCCGCCATCGTGGCCCGGGGCGGCGTCGATCTGGTCGCCGATGGAACCATCATTGAGGGGGTGGACGGATCCTACACCTACCAGATCACCGGGGTGGGCGACATGGACGGCGACGGCCTCGACGATGTGCTGGTGGGCTCGATGGGCGACTCGACGATGGCGATGACCGGCGGGCGACTGAGCCTCTTCTCGGGCGCAAACCTGCTGCCGGGCACATTGAGCCTCGGCGACGCCGACCGCACCGTCTACGGCGACATCGAGCAGGCCAACATCGGCTTCTCCATCGCCGCCGCGGGCGACGTGAACGGAGATGGCATCGTCGACCTGCTGGCCAGCGGCTACCTGGTGGGCGACCGGGTGGAAGACGGCGGCGCCGCCTTCCTCCTCCACGGCCTGCGCTGACGCGCGCCGAGCGCCGGATTCGGCCGGCGCCGCAACGCTCCTACAATTGCGCGCACAGGGGGCTCGACGCAGCCGAAGACGGGGTGTACCTTGACGACGTCAAGCCGCCCCCGGAGCCCCGATGCGTGCGCCTCCTGCCGTCCTCTGCCTGCTCGGAGTCCTCGTCGCCTGCCGCAGCGGCGGACGGGTCGAAGGCAAGGCCGGCCACAGCCCCAGCGAGCCCGAGACCGAAGACAGCGGCGACAGCACGGTCGAGCCAGCCCCCGAGTCGGTGCCATGGCCCTTCTCCCCCGATGAGCTCATCGAGGTCGAGATCGCCCTCGACCCCACCGACTGGGAGACCCTGCGGCTCCAGAGCCGCTCGATCTTCGAGGTGCTCGGCGGCGACTGCCTCGACGGGCCCTTTGAGAGCCCCTACACCGAGTTTCCCGGCACCGTCTGGGTGAACGGAGAAGAGCACAGCGGCGTGGGGGTGCGCAAGAAGGGCTTCATTGGCTCGCTCGACGTGGAGAAGCCCGGGCTGCGGCTGGACTTCGACGAGTACAACGATGGGGGGCGCCTGCGCGGGCGTGAAGACCTCACGCTCAACAACACGCCCCAAGACCCCACGATGCTGCGCACCTGCCTCGCCTACCAGTACTTCGCCGCGGCGGGGGTGCCCGCCTCGGGTTGCGCATTCGCCCACGTTGTCGTCAATGGAGAGGACCTCGGACTGTACGCCAACGTCGAGCCGGTGGACGAAGCCCTGGTGGAGCGGGTGACCGGCGCCGCCGACGCGCCGCTGTTCGAAGGCACCCTCTCCGATCTCCGGCCCGGGTGGACCCAGACCTTTGAGGCCGACAGCGAGGCGGCCGATCTGGGCCAGCTCGACGCCGCGGTGGCCGCCCTCGACGCCGGAGACCTCGACGCCCTGGCCACCCTCATCGACCTCGAGGACTTCGTGCGCTTCTGGGCCGCCGAGGTGGTGCTGGGTCACTGGGATGGCTACAACTGGAACCGAAACAATTACTACCTCTACATCGACCCGGCCGACGGCCTCCTCCGTTTTCTTCCCTGGGGCACCGACGCGGTCCTGTCCTCGGCCAACCCTGGGGGCGGACGCGACTGGATCGCCGTGAATGGCGCGCTGGGGCTCGCCCTGGCCAAAGACCCGACCTGGCGCGCAGCCTATGAGGCCGAGCTCGACCGGCAGCTCACTTTGGTCTGGGACGCCGAGGCGGTGGCGGCCCAGGCCGAGGCCTGGGTCGACCAGCTCTCGGAGGTCCATCGCTTTCCGCGCTGGGCCCGAAACGACCTCACCGAGCGCATCGAGCAGGCCGCCCCCACCATCGCCGCCAGCCGGGCCCGCGAGCGCGGCGACTACCCCGATGAGGCCGGCGGCTCGCTCTGCATCGAGCCCATCGGCTCGATCAGCGTGGACCTGCGCAGCACCTGGGGGAGCTGGAGCGACAGCGACTGGACAGACGAAGGCGACTGCACCCTCGACCTCGTCTACGATGGCGACCCCACCCTCCTGACTGGCGGGTCGGGCGTGTCGGGCGACGACGGCGACAGCCTCGCCGACATGGGCTGCTACTGGTCGATCGACGGCGCGCAGTTGCTTCCCTACTTCGGCACCCCATTTCGCAGCTTTGGCCCGGGGGTGATTCAAACCGACAACACCACCCACTACGGCATCCTCTACTACGCGCCGGCCAGCGGCGACTGGCGCAGCATCGGCTGGCTCGACGGGGCGCTGGAGCTCGACGAGGCCGAGGCCACCGTGGGCGCCGCGGTGAACGGTCACTTCTCTGGAACGGTGTGGCAAGCAGCCTGGTGATGCGGGCCGCCGCGACTCCGTTGGAGTAGGTGCCCTCGTCATGGCTGTCCGCTTAGGTTAAATCGCGGCGTAGGACGATCCCTTTCCGCCAAACTGTGCCACATCTTTGTCCCCTTTCCGAACCGCATGGTTGAACG
>JBEIQK010000781.1:0-3036 GCA_040376505.1 Alphaproteobacteria bacterium
CGCCGACGGCGATCTCTTTGGCGATCCGGGGGCCGAGACCCTGGCCTGTGAGGCCCCGCCGGGGTCCGTCGCGGACGCCACCGACTGCGACGACCGCGCCGCCCAGTCCCACCCAGGGGCCCTGGAGGTCTGTGACGAGTTGGACAATGACTGCGACGAGGCTGTGGACGAAGACGTCACCGCCGTCTTCTACGAGGATCGGGACGACGACGGCTACGGCGCGCTTGACTCCTCCACCGAGGCCTGCGCCGCCCCCGCCGGCTACGCCGCCCAGGGTGGAGACTGCGACGACGCCGACGCGGCCTACCATCCCGACGCCGAGGAGGCCGACTGCACCGACAGCAACGACTACAACTGTGATGGCTCTGTCGCCTATGCCGACCTGGATCTGGACGGCTGGGCCGCCTGCCAGGACTGCGACGACGCCGATCCAAGCGTGTCGCCCGACGGCCTGGAGATCTGCGACGGCCAGGACAACGACTGTGATGGACAGACCGATGACGAAGACGCCGGCGTTGATCTGACAACCGGCATCACCGTCTACCGCGACGCGGACAGCGATGGCTACGGCGACAGCCCGCTGGCCGTCTGCGCCTCCCTCGCCGGCTACGCCGCAGCCGATGGCGATTGTGACGACACAGACCCCGCCATCCGCCCGGGCGCCACCGAGGTCTGCGACGCCGACGACAACGACTGCGACGGCCTCACCGACGATGACGACCCCGGTCTGCTGGCCAGCTCCCGCAGCGACTGGTACGCCGACGTCGACGCCGACACCCATGGCGACCCGGCCGCCCTCACCTCCGCCTGCCTCGCCCCCGCCGGCGCCGTGGCGACTCCCAGCGACTGTGACGACACAGACCCCGCCATCCACCCGGGCGCCACCGAGGTCTGCGACGCCGACGACAACGACTGCGACGGCCTCACCGACGATGACGACCCCGGCGTGGACCTCGCGACCGGCAGCCTCTACTACGCCGATCTCGACCTCGACGGCGACGGCGATCCCCTCTCCACCGTATGGGCCTGCGCCGCCGATGCCGGCCGGGTCTCCAACACCGACGACTGCGACGACACGGACCCCGCCCAAGGGCCCTGCGCGAGCTGCCTGGAGGTGCTCGACGCCGGTTTGTCGACCGGCGACGGCCTGTATCGACTCGACCCCTGCGGCCTGGGAGCCTACGCGGATTATTACTGCGACATGACCCAGGACGGCGGCGGCTGGACCGTGGCCGGCTGGCAGTCGGCCGGCGACAAGACCCAACTGGGCAACTCCGACTGGGGCACCGTCGGCGGCGCCACCTGGTCGCAGGATCTCACCTGCGTCGCCTACAGCGAGATCGCAGTCTTTAATCGCACCTACGGCCAGTTTTACAGCCAGTCGTACACGCCGGCCACCTGGTCCGCCACCACCGGCAACCAGGCGATCGGCACGGCCGGCACAGCCTTCAAGCAGGGCACCTATGGGCCCAGCTCCAGCCTGATTACGATGGGCTGCGTCGACTACAGCTACGGCGGCGCTGTCGCCGCCCAGTACGCCTGCGACAACGACGGCCAGCGCGGCCAGCGGGGGCACCTCGCCGACTACGCCGGCGAGTTCTGTTCAGGCGGCCGCCTGGACGGCACCTGGGCCTGGACCGACGGCTCCACCTGCTTCTACCGCAGCGTGGCCTACACCTGGGGCATCGCCCTGCGCTGAGCCGCGCTCAGGGCCGCAGTCGGGCGAGGGCGTGAACCCAGTCGTTGCGCAAGAAGCCAGCCGAGCACCAGAGCTGACAGAGCGCCTCGACCGGGCCCCCCGCCGCCGAGCTGCCGACGTCTTCCACGCCCCAACCCAGCTCCTCGCAGAGGGCGGCGACCGTGTTCTTGGCGTCGCCGTCGTCGCCGCAGATGAACATGGACGGACGCCCGCCCTGGAGCTGCGGGTGAACCATCAGGCCCGCGCCGACGGAGTTGAAGCCCTTCACGAAGCGGGCGCCCGGCACCGACCGCTGCAGGCGCTCCAGCAGGCTGTCGCGGGGCCCCGTGAAGTACGGCAGGACGCCGCCCACCGGCGGGCCGGCGATGGGGTTGGTGGTGTCGATCACCACCTTGCCAGCCAGCGCGTCGGCCAGCGAGGCGACGAGGCCTTCGGCGACTTCGCCCTTGACCGCCAGCACCACAACGTCGGCCGCCGCGGCGGCCGCGGCCATGGTGCGCTCGGGGATGCCGGTGCGCGACACGAAGTCGGCGAGGCGGTCGCCCGTGCGGCTGGCGATGGTGACGGTGTGACCCGACTGTTGAAAGCCCTGGGCGAGGGTCTGACCCACGTGTCCGGTACCGAGAACGGCGATGTTCATGGGGATGCTCGAAGAGGCGAAGGCCTCGGTTGGCGGGATTGAATCAGCACAAGGGAGGAGAGACGAGGAGGATCTTGCCCCGGCGGCCGGGCCGCTCCTGGTGGTGCAGCGCATCGGCGACCGCAGCCAAGGGGTAGCGCGCTTCGACGGGAGAGACAAAGGTTCCGTCCTGCACCAGCGAGACCAGTTCGGCGCCGATCTCGGCCCGGCGTGCGACGGACAGGGCGGCGTAGCCACGAAGCCGCGAGTAGCCACGAACGGTCACGTCGCGAAAGACCAGCGGGGCGGCCGGCAGCTCGACCTGGTTGCCCGAGAGCAGGCCGTAGACCACCAGCTCTCCGCCCTCCGCCACAGCCTCAAAGAGGCGCCCCGAGGCCGCGCCCGCCACCGCGTCGAGGGCGCGCACGATGGGCGCTCCGGCCGCGGCGCGCAGCCGACCAGCGAGGCCGTCACCATCCACCACAACGGCGACCGCCCCGAGCGCGATGAGCTCGGCCTCGGCCTTGAGGTCGCGCACCACGGCGATCGCCCGCCGCCCACGGCGGCGCGCCAGTCCGAGGAGGAGCCGGCAGACCGCCGAGGTGCCCGCGTTCAGCGCCACGGTGGCGCCGGCCGGCACCCCTTCGAGGAGCCCGGCGGCGGTGAAGGGATTGACGCAGATCATCGCGGCCTGCTCGATGTCCAAACCTTCGGGGAG
>JBEIQK010001049.1:0-1893 GCA_040376505.1 Alphaproteobacteria bacterium
CGAGCGAAGACAAGCCCGGCTACATCTGGCGCACCGCACCCTCCGACGCCTACCAGGGCGACGCGATGGCGCGGTACATCTTCCAGGAGTTGGGGATCGCCAACGCAGGCGTCATCTACTCCACGGGCTCCTACGGCGAAGGCTTGCTGGCCGTCTTCCGCGCCACGCTTGAAGAGTTGGGCGGTGATGCCACCTCCTACTCCTACGACGAAGGCGAGGTGCCACCGACCGAGGTGGTCGAGCGAGCGGGCCGGGGTGGTCATGGCGCGGTGGTCTTCATCGGGCTCCCCGATTCGGTGCCGGCCTTCCTCGACGCGGCCGTTGGAGCGACAGAGTACACCTCGGGCAACCTTCGTGTGGTGCTGGCGGACGGCGGCCACTCGTCGTCCATCTACAACGACGATCCAGACGCCTATGCCGCGCTGATCCCCTACATTGTGGGCACCAGCCCGACCGTGATCCGCGACAGCACGGCCTTTGAGGGCTTTGAGTCGGAGTATGGCACGGCCTACGAAGAGCTCAGCCCCGACGCAGGTAGCTACCCGGCCTACGCCTTTGACGCCTCCTGGCTGATGATCACGGCGGTCACCTGGTCGGTGCTGCAAGAAGGGGAGGTCACGCCGACCGGTGTGGGTCGCGGCATGCGCAACATCAGCGCGCCCCTCGATGTCGGTCAGGTCGACCTCAACCTCACCACCACCTCGTGGGAAGAGAACATTCGGACAGCCTTCTCGCAGGGGCGGGCGGTGAACGTCACGGGGGCCACCGGCCCGCTGGATTATGACGAGACCACCGGGGAGACCTCGGCCCCGGTCGAAGTGTGGACGATTGAAGACAGGGGCGGCGAGTACGGCTTTGTGACCCAGGGCGTGTACGATCCGCTCACGGGTATGCTGGTGCCGACCGCGGGCTGAGGCTCAGCGGGCCAGCCCCTCCAAGAAGGGCACCTCCAGGACCTTGTCGTGGAGGATGGGCCCATGGCCGAAGTAGCCCCCCTCGCCAAAGAGCTCGCCGTGATCGGCCGTGATGATCACCCAGGTGCCCCGCGGCACCCGGTCGAGCAGGCGCTCCACCGAGCGGTCGACCCGCTGGATCACCGCCACCTGCCGATCGCGTAGGCGGTCGAGGCGGTCCTGATCGAAGAAGGCCGGGGCCTCGGATTGATGCAGCGGCGCCCCCGCCGCGAGCCTCTTAAAGACACCGTTCACGCCGTGGACCCTCGGCCAGTCCGACTCCGGCTCTTCAATCGGCGCGTAGGGGTAGTGGGTCTCGCCGGCGTTCAGCAAGGTGAACGAAGGCCGGTCGACCGGAAAACGGAGGCGCTCGACCATCGCGTCGAGATCGTTGTGCTTCTCCATCAGGGTGTACTGATCGAAATTGACCGCCAGCGGCGTGTCGGGGTTGAGCACCGGCATGCTCACCAGGGCCCGGGTCTCGTAGCCAATCGACTGGAGGTACTGCGGCAGCCAGATGCGGGGCAGCATGCCCACAAAGCTCAGGTCGGGCAGCCCCAGCCGGCTGCCCCAGGCCAGGAAGTCCTGCTTGTAGTGATCGCTGGCGAAGACCTGGGTGGGGCTCGGGTGGGGCAGCAGGCCCATCAGGAGGTTGTAGTGTGAGGGCGCCGTCCAGGTCGCGTAGGCGTAGCGCCGCTGCAGGGCGCCCAGCCGCGACATCACCCGCGGCTGCGCGGCCGCGAAGCTGTCGAAGCGGCAGGAGTCCAGCACCAGGAGCACGCAGTGGCGGGCCCCCGGCGGCGCGCTCACCCGTCGGGGCGCGGGCGGGGAGGGCAGGGGATCCGCGCCGTTGCGCAGCCGTCGAAAGAGCGAGGGGAGGGTGGCCATCGGGCCGGCCTAACGCAGCCGGCGCTCGAGGGGCCCTTGGTCGCCGTCGGCA
>JBEIQK010001117.1:0-1635 GCA_040376505.1 Alphaproteobacteria bacterium
AGCAGCAGCCCGCTGGATGCCTTCGCCGGCGCGCTGCCCGGCGATCGCCTCCGGTGCGTGACCACGCCGGACTTCGGCGAAGTGCGATCGCTGATCGCCGCGAGCGCCTTGGGGGCGATCCCCCGTGGAACCTGCGCCGGCTACCCGATCAAGCTGCTCAACCTCCTCGGGATGGGGCTCCCCACCGTGGTCTGCGAAGGGTCGCACCGCGATCTGCCGGGGGCCGTACAGGTGCCCAACCGCGATCCTGCGGCGATGGCGGCGGCGATTCGACGCCTCCTCGCCAACCCGGCCGAGCGGGCGGCCTTGGGGGCGGCGGCGGCGGCCCATGTGCAGGCGCGCTGCACCTGGGCCGCCCAGGCGGCGCGGCTGGAGGCCCTCTACCGCACCCTTTTGTAAGAGCGGGTGCGCGCGGCGAAGCCTTGTGGCACTATGATGGGAGATCGGAATGCACACGGACGGGTGCGAGGACGCGCGATGATTCCAGGTCGGCTGAACTCTCTGGTTCTGACCCTCGCTTTGGCGATGGGCTGCAACACCAAGCCTCCGATCTTCGGGCCGGGCAGCGGCGGCGGAGAGGGTGGGGAGGGTGACGGCACCGTCGACACGGGGCCCAAGCCCGACACCGGCGATACCGGCGAGGAGCCCGAGGCGTCGAGCTTCGAAGATCCGGGTGACGTCGTGGGCTTCACCGACCAGACCGGCCGCGCCGACGTCGTCCTGGCCGACGCCAGCGGGGAGTCCAACGAGGGGCAGGAATTCTACTACGTGCTCGTCAATTCGGGCACCAGCGAGATCGGCTACGAGCTGTACTACGAAGACAGCGGCCCGATCGAGACCTCCGGCCGCAGCGTGCCCCCCAACCGCTCCCGGGCACGCAGCAAGCCCCCGGTCAGCCCCCAACGGGCGATCCTCGAAGACGCCGTGCTGGCCGGTGATCTGCGCCGCCCGGCCCTGCCCGACGCCCCGCCACCGGCCTTTGAAGACGCCGATGTCGGCGTGGCCCGGTCGGAGTTCCGCGTGCGGTCCTCGTCCACCGAGGAGGGCACCTACTCGCGCGTCTACGCCAAGCTCTGGGCGGTCGGCGAGAAGGTCAACATCTGGGTCGACGTCGATGTGCCCATCGACTGGGACTACACCTGCGACGGCGCGGTCGACCTCGCCGATGGGCGCGGGGCCTATGGCTTCGACAACTGCGACCTGCAGAAGATCGCCGACATCGTCGACACCAACATCTTCCCGCACGTCACCAGCGTCTTTGGCGAGGTCTCGGACATCAACGAGGACGAGCGCGTCTCGGTCGTGATCACCCCGGTGCTCAACTACATGACCGCCGGGCTCGAAGACGAAGAAGACCGCGCCACCCTGGTTGGCTCCTACGCCGAGCCGGCGGTCGATCTCACCGACTACGACGCCGACACCAACCCGGGCAGCGACGAGCAAGAAGTCATCTACGTCTTCGCGCCCGACCCCTACGGCTTCTACAACCCCTTCGCGACCACCACCGTGGAGGAGTACACCAGCATGGGCCTCGCGGCGGAGATCGCCCGGGCCCTGTCGCGGCTGATCTCCTACAACATGCACATCCTCGAGGGCGGCACCGAGGATGACGAGGAGACCTGGCTGAGCGAGGGG
>JBEIQK010000097.1:0-12848 GCA_040376505.1 Alphaproteobacteria bacterium
CACAGCGGCGGCGGCGGGCGGCAGGACGACGGCCTGGCGCCGGATGGCGTCGACGGCCTGATCCCAGGCCCCGCGGCCGACGAAGATCTGCTCCATCAGCACGGCCGACTCGAGGTGCGGCGCCGCACCACGGGTGGCGAGGTCGAGGAAGCGCAGGGCGTCGTCTTCGCGGAAGAGCTGGCGCAGGCAGACCGACCCCAACTCGGCGAGGAGCGCGGTGCGCTCGCCCTCGGCGAGGGAGGGGAGCTGCGCCTTGCCCAACTCGACCCAGGCCGCCCAGTCGCCGAGCCCGCGCGTGATCGCGAGCAGGGCGGCGGTGGCTTCGCGATCGCCGGGGGCGGCGGCGAGCACCTTGCGCCAGGCATCGTCGGCGGCGGCGAGGTCGCCCACCTGGGTCTGCCAGGCCAGCGCGGCGCGGCGCTGCAGCTCCAGGCGCCGATCGCCGGTGCTCATCGCGGCTTCGCGCTCCATCACGCCCACGCTGGTGCGCCAGTCGCCGGCGGCCTCGGCGATGCGCCGCAGGCCGGAGAGGGCCTCGGCGTCGTCGGGGGCGTGGTCGAGGGCCAGCATGTAGGCGCTGCGCGCCCCGTCGGCGTCGCCGGTGACAAGGAGGGCCTCGGCGATGCGCCGCTGGTAGCGAGCCCGGTCATCGGGGCGGCTGCTCACCGTCGAGAGCGCTGTGAGGTAGCGGATCGCCAGCGAGGTCTCACCGCGCGCCCCCGCGATGCGGGCCAGGGACTCCAGCACCTCCGCGTCCTGGGGCGTGCTGCGGTGCAGCTCCTGGTAGTAGCCCCAGGCCTCGTCGGTGTGGGAGAGCTTCTCGGCCAGCACCCACCGGCGCTTGGCTTCGATGGCCGCCCGGCCCTGGTGGGTGTGGGTCTCGTCGAGGCGCGCGGTCAGGGTGCGGAAGACCCCCGACCAGTCGCCGACCGCCATCTGGTTGAGCTCGAGGCGGGCCAACAAGGGGTTGCGCAGCCCGGCCGGCGTGGCGGCCAGGGCGCCTTCGTAGACGGAGATGGCCCGCTCGGGGCTGCCAGCGTCCTCCCAGGTGGAGGCGACGGTGACGGCGTCGAGCTCGGGTACCAACGCAAAGAGCTCTTCCAGGCCGGAGAGGTCGCCGGCCTGCGCGAGGAGGGGCCGCAGCCCTTCGAGGGCCTTGCCCGGCCCCGGCTGGGCCAGGAAGGCGATGCGGTACATCGCCGTGGCCTCGTCGCGACGGTCCTGGGCCTCGTAGAGGTGGCCGGCCAGCAGCGCATGAACCCGCTGGATCGCCCGATCGAGGATGCGCGTGGCGAGGCGGGCGTGGACGTCGGCGAGGCCCTCCTTGTGGCTGGTGCGCGACAGGGCGCGCTCCAGGCCGGAGAGGGCCACGATGTCATCGGGGCTCTGGGCGAGGACCATGCGCCAGGCGCCGGCCGAGGCATTGGGGTCCTCGACGAAGGCCTCGATGATGCGCGCGATCTCGATGTTGGCGCTGGCGTCCCCCGAGGCGGCGAGGGCGCGCTGGGCGTCTTCCCAGTACATCATCCCTTCGGCGAGGCGGGCCAGCGACCGCAGCGGCGCCGCCGCGGTCTCGGTGTGCAGGACCTCGGCCAGGGCCTGCGCCACGCCGCTTGGATCGTTGGCCTCCGCCGCGTGATCGGCCACGCGGGCCGCGAGGCTGGCCCGGGCGGCGTCGGTGGGCGCGTTGCTGGCCACCTGCCGGAAGACCTCGGCCACCCGCGCCCGGTCGGCGCTGAGCAGAGCCCGCTCTTCGAGCAGCGCGATGCCCGCGTAGCTCTGCTGATCTTCGGTGAGCAGCTCTTCGATGATGCGGTCCATGGTGCGATCGGAGAGGCGCTCGGCCGCCTCGGCCGCCGCGAGCAGGCCCCAATGGCGACGACCGGCGTCCTCGACGCTGTCGGCCTCCAGGCGCTCGAGATCGCAGACCTCCTGGGCCGAGCCGGTTGAGACCGCGAGGTCGCGCAGCAGGTAGATGGCCGGCAGGAAGCCAGGGCTCAGCTCCAGGCAGCGCCGCAGCAGCGCCGCGGCCTGCACGGGATCGCCCACCCGGTCGGCCAGGATGCGCGCCGCCCGGTAGGTGAAGCTGACCACCTCGTTGCTCTCTTTGCAGACATCGGCCGCCCGCCGCAGCATCGCCGCGAGGCTGGCCCAGTCGCCGCGCCGCTCCAGGATGCGGGCCAGGGCGTCGAGGCTGGGTGGGAAGTCGGCGACGCAGTCGAGGGCGCGGCCGTAGAGCTCCGAAGAGCGCGCGTCGTCTTTGAGCCGCAGGTCGTGCACCGAGGCGGCCCGGTGGAGCTGAAGGGCCATGCCGGCGGGATCCTCACAGAGGATGGCCCGCTGCTCGTAAATCGCCGCGAGGGGCTGCCAGGCCTCCAGGCGGGTGTAGACCCGCTCCAGGCCTTCGAGCGCGGGCAGGTAGCCCGGCGCCGTGTCGAGGATGCGCTCCAGGGCGAGCCGGGCGCCTACCTGATCGTTCAGGCGGCCCTCGCACAGCTCGCCGATCCGGTAGAGCGTGGTGACCGTGAGGTTGGGGTCCTCCATGCTGTCGACGAGGCCCCAGAGGAGGTCCACCACCTCCTGAAAGCGCCCGCCCCGTTCGAGGAGCCGGCTCGCCGATCGCAGCGCGACGCCGGCGGCCGGATCGTGGGCCAGCACCTGCCGGTAGGCCTGGAGCGCGCCCTCGACGTCGTGCAGCTGGTGCTCCAGCACGCCGCCGCGCCGGTACCAGCACCAGGCGGCCTCGGTGCCCGTGCGGCTCGCGGCCTCGTCGGCGAAGCTGTCGGCCAGCTCGGCGAAGCGGCCCACGCTGGCGAGCCAGCTCTGGTGCTCGCGCCGGATCTCCAGGCTCTCCGCGCCGCCAGCCGCCAGGGCCGCCTGCCAGAGGAGGGCCACCGCGTCGGTGTCGAGGCCCATCGAACCGCCCACCCGCGCCGCTCGAACGCGCAGGAAGGTGGCGTCGGGGCCGCCGAGGCGATCGCCCTCTTCGACGAGCAGGTCGACGAGGGCCGCGCCATCGCCCACCTGGCGAAGCAGGCGGTCGAGGGCCAGGAAGGCCGGCGTGTAGGCCGGCTCGGCGGCCCGCGCGGCCCGGTAGGCCTCCAAGGCGGCGGGGACCTGGCCCATCTCGACCTCGAGGATCCGCCCCCGCTCGGCCTGCAGACGCGCGGCGCGGTGGCCCGAGGCCACCCGGGCCATGCGATCGAGGATGCCCGTGAGGGCGACCCAGTTGCGGCTGCGCGTAAAGACATCGCGCAGCAGGCGCAGCGCGAACCAGTCGCTCGGGTTGGCCACGAGCGCAGACTCGGCGAGGCCGATGGCGACGTCCACCCGGCGCAGGTTGTTGCGCTCCACCAGGGCCGCGTCGTGCAAGGCCTCGGCCGCCGCCGCGCCCTCCAGGACCGCCGCCCGACGGGTCAGGGCGTCGCGCAGGCGCCAGAAGTCACCGAGGGTGCCGGCCACCCGGCTGAATTCGCCCAGGACCTCGGGCTCCTCCAGGCCATTCTCCATCGCCGCGCGGAAGAGGCGGGCAGCTTCTTCCCAGTTGTTGAGGCGTTGGTAGTGAATCCGCCCCGCCGCCGCAAAGAGGGCCGACCGGGGCTCGGCCTCGTCGGCGTCTTCGCCCTCCTGCTCCAGCGCCACGGCGGCGCGCAGCCAGCCATCGGCGTCATCGTCGCTGAGCGCGAAGGACTCCCGCACCCCCATCGGGGTGTCGATCGGCGCCTCGACGGGGGCGGGCGGCGGCGTTGGGGCCACCACCGTCGGCGGGGTCGGCGCCGGAGGCGCAGGCGGCGCCGGCGCGCTGTCGGTCTCCAGGCTCAGCTCGGCGCTGGGCTCGTCGGCCTCGCGCAGGCCAAAGCGAGCGGCGCGCTCGGCCTGGGCGAGGCGGATCTCCTCGGAGTCGTACTCCAACAGCTCCGCGGCGCTGGGCGGCACCGACCGCAGGTTGCGCGGCCCTCCTTCGGCGGTCTCGCCGGTGTCGTCATCGCCCGGGCGCGTGGGCCGCCGCATGACGAGGCTGGGGTCGCCCAGCGCTTCGAGGAAGTCGTCGGCGGTGGCCTCTTCATCGTAGCTCTCGTCCATCACCCCGGCGTCGAGGGCGGCCACCGGCGGCGTCCCGCGCGAGGCGGCCGCCCCCGCAGACACGGACTCGCTGAACATCGGCGACTCGGCCACGGGATGGTCTTCGGCGGCGTCCATCTCCATCAGCTCGCCGTCTTCGGTGTGGGGCGACAGCTCTTCGGTGGCGGCGTCGGGCGCGAGCCCGGGGACCTCGCTGATCGGCACCTCGCGGGTCGGCTCGGCGAAGAAGGCCTCGGAGTCGAAGAGGCTCTCCTCCAGGAAGGCCGGCGCGGGGCGACGGGCCGCGGCGGCTGCCGATGTGAAGGTGACGACGGGCGTCTCAGCGCTGACCTCCTCCTCAACCTCTTCAACCGGTGCGGCGGAGGGCGGCAGGATCACGGTCTGGGCGGCGAAGAGCGAGGCGTTGGGCCGGATCGGCGCGGGCGGGGCAGGCGGCGGCGCGGCCACCACCGGCGGGGGGCTCACCCGGGGCGCAGCGACGGGGGGCGGTGCCACCACCACGGGCGGCGGTGCCACCACCACGGGCGGGTTCACCCGCGGGGGCGGAGCCGGGGGCGGCGTGGCAGCCGGCCGGGCGACCTCGATGACCACCGGCGCCTCTTCCACCTCGTCGGCCCAGAAGGGGTCGGCGTCGGGCTGCGAGAAGAAGTCCTCGAACTCGCTGAAGAGGTCGTCTTTCTTGGTCTTGTCTTTCTTGGTCGCCATGAAGCCCTGCTTCCCGAAAGCGCCGCGGACGCCGCTGGGGCGTACCGTCGGTCGACCGGATGTCAAAGGAATTGAACTGCCAGACTGGCCTCACACCCCCGCGGCGGGCGGCGCACAGACCGGCCCTGTAGGCCTTGCCTTGCCCCTTAGCACCCCCTTCGCCTGGGGATCAAGGCGCCATCGCGGACTGTCGGAGCCCCGTAAACCGCCGAGGAACCCGCGCTGAAAAGCCAGTGAGGATCTCGTAGGAGATGGTGCCCGCCCAGGCCGCGAGCTCATCGGCGCTGATGCGCTGCCCGCCTTGCTCGCCGAGGAGCACCACCGGATCGCCCGCCGCCACCGGCGCCGGGATGTCGGTCACATCGACGAGGCAGAGGTCCATGCACACGCGGCCGCGAATCGGCGCCCGGTGGCCGTGAATCAGCACCTGACCGCGGTCGGAGAGGGACCGCGGCAGGCCGTCGGCATAGCCAACCGGCAAGGTGGCGATGCGCGAGGGCCGCGGCGTAGACCAGGTGCGGCCGTAGGAGATGCCCACCCCCGCAGGCAGATCGCGCACCAGCAGCACCCGGGTCGTGACCGACATGACCGGACGCAGGCCGGCGGGCGGCGCCTCTCCGGTGGGCGAATAGCCGTAGTTGAGGAGCCCCGGGCGCACCAGATCGAAGGCGAAGCGTGGGTGCAGCAGCACCGCCCCCGAGTTGGACAGATGCAACAACGTGGGACGAAAGCCCCGGCTGCGCGCCTCCTGCACCGCCGAGAGGAAGCGGCGCCCCTGCTCGGCGGTGCGCACCCGGGCCTCCTCGCTGAGGCCGTCGGCGTCGGAGAGGTGGGAGAGCACGCCATCCACGCGGATCCAGCGCAAGGCGGTCAAGCGGTCGAGGAAGGCGGTCCACAGGTGCAAGGGCACGCCGAGGCGCCCCATCCCGGTGTCGACCTTGAGGTGCACCCCATAAGGCTCGCGCCGACGGGCCGCCGCGGCGTCCATCCGCACGGCGTCGTCGAGATCGGAGAGCACCGGCGTCAGGCGGTGGTGGACGGCGATCTCCGCGCCGTCGGCCCCCACTCCTCCGTTCACCAGCACCGGTCGGCTCACCCCGGCCTCGCGCAGCAGGCGGCCCTCTTCAACCAGGGCCACGCCAAACCAGTCGGCACCGGCCTCTTCGAGGGCCAGGGCGCACGCAGCGGCCCCATGGCCATAGGCGTCGCCCTTGACGGCGCACAGCAAGCCGGCCGACGGCGGGACCCGCGCCCGCAGCACCCGGAGGTTGCCCCGCAGGGCGTCGAGATCGATGTGGGCGGTGGTGGGACGGACCTGCGACATCAAAGCTCCCGCGCGCCGGACCTGTAGGGCAAGCGTCGACGCCGGGCAAGGCGGCCATTACGGGCGGCCGGAATCTGGGAGTCCCCATGCGCGTGTTGGTGACCGGCGGAGCCGGCTTTGTCCCCTCTCACCTCTGCGAGCGCCTGCTCGAAGATGGGCACAGCGTCGTGGCGATCGACAATTTCATCACCGGTGATCGGCGCAACCTCGTGCTGCTCTCGGCGCACCCGGCCTTCTCCTTTTACGAGGGCGACCTCTGCGCCGGCCTCGACGCCATCCCCGGCGCCTTCGACCGCGTCTACCACATGGCCAGCCCGGCCAGCCCGATCGACTACGTCGAGCTGCCCTTCGAGACCCTCTACGCCGGCTCGGACGGCAGCCGCGTCGCCCTCGACCGCTGCCTGCGCGACGGCGCCCGCTTCCTCCTCGCCAGCACCTCGGAGGTCTACGGCGATCCCGCCGTTCACCCCCAGCGCGAAGACTACTGGGGCAACGTCAACCCCATCGGCCCCCGCAGCGTCTACGACGAGGCCAAGCGCTACGCCGAGGCGCTCACCATGGCCTACCACCGCTACAAGGGCGTCGAGACGCGCATCGTGCGCATCTTCAACACCTACGGCCCCCGCATGCGCGCCAACGACGGCCGCGTGATGCCCGCCTTCATCAACCAGGCCCTCTCCGGCGAGCCGCTCACGGTCTTTGGCGACGGCACCCAGACCCGCAGCTTCTGCTACGTCACCGATCTGGTCGACGGCCTCGTCCGCCTGATGGAGTCCGACCTGCGCGAGCCCTGCAACATCGGCAACCCCGCCGAGCTGACGATGCTGGAGCTGGCCGAGCACATCAACCGCTTCACGGGGAACCCGGCCGGCGTGGTCTACCGCCCCCTGCCCAAAGACGACCCCACCCGCCGCAAGCCGGACATCGGCCGGGCAACCGCCCACCTCGGCTGGAGCCCCCAGGTGCCCTTCGCAGAGGGGGTCGCCCGCACGGTGGACTGGTACCGCGACCTGCGCTGAGCCTCAGAGGCGCAGGCCAAAGCCGGCGCGGAAGGTCATCATCTGGCCCGAGCGGTTGGCCGGCAGCGGACGGCTCTGCAGCTCGACAAGATCGGCGCTCTCGTAGGGCAAGGGGCTCAGCACTTTGGTCCAGGGCACCTCGATGAAGGCCATCGAGCCCCCCGGGATGTCGAAGGCCACGCCCGCCCCCGCGTTGATGCCCACGCTCTTGCCGCCCGGACGCCCCTCGTAGACGATGGTGTCGGTGGTGGCCTCGGGGATGGTGTAGGCGTCGTAGATGCGGAGGGTGGCCCCGGTCATCGCGAAGGGCTTCACCACCCCGGTGGCCAGGAAGTGAAAGCGCAGGCGCGGCTCGACGGTGCCCATCCAGCCGGTCACCGTGTCCCACTCCTCGGTCTCTTCGCCCACCAGGGCGCCGTCTTTGTAGTGCTCCCAGCCCGTGCCGAGCTGCTTCTTGCCCACCTGCAGCCCGCCAAAGATCCCCGTCTCCAGCCACCACAGGGGCATGTAGGCCGCCCCCAGGCCGAAGGTGGAGCCCTGGCCGGTGATAAAGGAGTCGAGGGAGTAGGCGCCCACCGTCTCCAAGGTCTCGACGCCGTCGAGCTCCACCTGCTCGACGCGCAGGCGGGTGTCGTAGCGGCGGTCGACGTCGCCAAAGACGAGCCCCCCCTCCAGATCGAGCAGGAAGTCGCCCTTGCGCACCAGCGCCTTCTTTTTCCACTTCTCGTAGGAGAGGCCGCTCGCCTTGTACTTGCGCCAGGCCGAGTCCGGCAGGCCGTGCCGGTTGGCGTCGGCTGCGCTCTTGGTGCCGGAGCGCTCGGCGTCGGCCGCATCGCGCGGGGCCGGGCGCGGCGGGGGCGGCGGCGCGTCTTCTTCGTCGTAGCGGTTTGGCCGGGGGGCCGCGTCGGTCACCGCCGGGCGCTTGGGCGGCGGCGGCTTCGCCTTGGTGGCCACGGGGGCGACCACCGCCGGCATCACCGACAGCATCTCTTGGGCCAGGAAGGCCACCTGATCGGCGAAGCCCGTGACCTCGGTGGAGGCCACGGTGGTGCTGACCACGTTGATTGGGCTCAGGTCGCCGGGCGCGTAGAAGAGCACCTTGGTGGAGATCATCCCCTCGGTGAGGTGGGCGGTGCCCACCACCGCGATGCGCGCCGGCGTGAAGCTCTTCCACAGCACGGAGGTGCAGGAGGGCTCGTCGGCGCAGCCCTCGGCCACCCCGCCCGCGCGCTGCTGGATCTGCCCCGGCGTGTAGTAGGTAACATCGAGGCGCTGCAAGGCCTGGAGCACCTCTTCGGTGAGCTGGTCGGCCACGCCAAAGTCCGAGGTCGCCTCAGGCGTGAAGCTCGGAACCAGCACATCCGCCGCCAGGACCGAGGTCGAGAGCAGGAGTAGCGAGACCATCCAAACCTCCAAGCCGCGGCGTATATCCCGTTCCCCCGCGCCGCCCCTGGGGCAAGTCCGTGTCAGCGCTCCCGCAGATCGGGTCTTGACGCCCTCCACCGGTCTCCATAGATGCCGCGGCGTTGGGCCGAGGTAGCTCAGTTGGCAGAGCAACGGTTTCGTAAACCGTAGGTCACGGGTTCAAGTCCCGTCCCCGGCTCCACATCCCTTCCTTCGCGCGAAGCAGGCCGGAGGGCCGTACACCGGTCGCCGCCGCCGGTGACCGCGGGATAAGCAGCCTTCATGTTGCTCCTCCCGCTCACCCTCCTCGCCGCCGCCCACGCCGACGTCACCGAATGGTGCGCGGTGCAAAAGTCCCTCGTCGTCGGCCCCACCGAAGACGCGGACTGGCGCGCCCTGCTCCGCAACGACGAGGGCGCCGCCGACCGCCTCGTCGACTTTGTGGAGTCCCAGCACATCACGCGGGTCTATGTTTACGTCGGCGCGCTCGACACCGAGTGGGAGGACTTCTACGCCCGCGGCGCCCTGCCCGAGGGCGACAGCCTCAGCACCCTGGTGGCCCGCCTTTGGGGTGTCGGCGCCGAGCCCGTCGCCCTGTGGAGCCTGGGCGAAGGCGACTACAGCCAGCGCGACCGCGCCTTCGATCTGATCGCCGCCGTCGATGCCTTCAACGCCAACTGGTACCCCTACCCCTTCATCGGGGTGCAGGCCGGCTTCGCCCCCACCGACCCCGACCTCTACGACGAGCACATCAACCTGCTCGCCGACCTGCGCACCGACCGCGCCTCGCTCACCTGGCCGATGGAGTACAGCGCCCGGCTGCCCACCGAATGGCTCACCGAGACCTGGGGCGACGCCCCCCTCTACGAGAGCGCGCTGGCCGCCGTCGATCACGCCACCTACGACGGCTGGACCGACGACCGTTTCCGCATGATCGAGCGCGGGGCCACCTTCCTCACCACCGCCGACGCCGCCGTCATCAGCGGCGAGTTGGGGGTGCTGGTCACCGCCGACGGCAACCCCAACCAGACCTGGTACGAAGAGAGCCTCGAAGACCCCCTGCAAGTCTATGAAGAGATGGTGAAGGTCGACGAAGGGCTCCTCACCTTCGTGCAGTACGCGGGGATCGGCATCACCGACTACGCCGGCTTCTTCGCCGCCACCCACGGCGGCCTGCGGCCCCAAGACCACACGGGCATCGTCGACGGGCCCTGCCTCGAAGACCCGAGCGAAGACACCGGCGAGGTGGAGGTGGAGACCGAAGACACCGCGCTTCAAACCGAGGTGCCCGACGCCTACCCGGCGCCCGACTACGTCCGCAGCGAAGGGGCCGAAGATCGCGAGCTGATCGGCTGCGGCTGCGCCGCCGGAGGCCCCGGTTCCAGCCTCGGCGGTCTGGCGGGGCTCGCCCTCCTCGCCGCCGCCCGGCGCCGTCGCCCATGAGCGAGGCCCTCGCCACCCCCACCGGCGCCCAGTGGGGCTGCCACCGCTGCGGCGCCTGCTGCCGGGTCTTCCAGCTCGGGCCGGTTGAGCCCGAGATCCTCCAGAACCTCGCCGCCAGCGGCGTCGAAGACTGGTGGCCCCCCGCTGCCGAGGCCCCCTTCTTCCACCTGCGCCCCACGCCCGAGGGCCCGCAGGCCTTCCTCCGCAAGGTCGATGGGGCCTGCGTCTTCCTCGATCCCGAGCAGGGCTGCGTCATCCACGCCCGCCTCGGGGCCGCGGCCAAGCCCTCCTTCTGCCGGCAGTACCCCTTTCACGTCGTCCGCGATCCGCTCGGGCTCAGCGCCGCCGTGCGATCGGACTGCGGCGGGCTCGGCCAGGACGCGGCCGGCGACGCCCCGGTCTCCGTCCTCGCCGCCGCGCACCTCGATCTGCCGCGCCCCGAGCCGATCCCCGCCCTGCTGGCCCCGGAGTACCCCCTGGTGCCCGGCCTCGCCGTGCCCGCCGAGGGCCTCGCCCGCTTCGTGCGGGAGCAGGAGGCCGCCCTGGCCACCCAGGACGCCGCGCCGGCCGTGCTCTTCGCCGAGACCCGCGCCGCCGCGGCCCGCAGCTTCGGCCTGCGCTTTCCCGCCTCCGACCCCGCCCGCGCCGAGGCCGCCCTGCAGCGCGTCGCCCGGGCCCTGCGCGATCTGGTGGTGCAGGTCGACGCGGCCGGCGAGGCCCCCTCCCCCGCCGAGGCCGCCCTGGTGGCCGACGTCGCCCAAACCCTCACGGCGGCCTGCGCCGCCCCCGGCCCGGCCGCCTTCACGCCCGCCGCCGCCGCCAGCGCCAACCTCAGCCTGCGCGGCCACCTGCTCACCCACCAGGGCCTCGCCCAGGGCAGCGTCGGCGCTGGATTGGGGCTCCTCGACCTGCAGATCGAGCTGTGCGCCCGGGCCAGCGCGCCGGAGCCGGTCGATCGGCCAGCCCTCACCGGCCGCCTCAGCCGCCTGCTTCGCCTCTGCGCCCACCCGGCCCTGGCCCAACTCCTGCGAGCCCATCGCCCCCTGGTGCTGGAGCGCTTTGTGTACGCGCCCTGATCGGCGCCGCCTTGCCGCCCCGCACGATCATCGGCGAACCCGGCACCAGCGGCTCGTCGCCCCAGTGGCGAAAGAGCGGCTCGGGATCGGCCACCAGAAAGGCGCCATTGGGCACGGTGGCGCCGTAGTTGACGCGCACGCCGTTGCCGAGACGCGCGTCGTGGCCGATGGCCGCACCCAGGAGCCAGGCCCCGCTCGACACCCGCGCCCCCTGGTGCCAGACCGGCGCCGGCTCGCCAAAGGAGAGGTCGAGGATGGTGGCCCCCCAGGCCACGAAGCTGTCGCGCCCAAAGACGCAGAGCTGAAAGCCCCCGCCGGTGGAGACGAAGGCATTGGGCCAGCAGACGCTGTGATGGAGGAAGCCATAGCGGGAGACGGTGGCCCCATCGGCCATCACGCTCATCTGCACCGTCGCGTGGTCGTCGACCTTGCAGCCCCTGCCAAGCACGCTGGCCCGCACCACCGCGTGGGCGCCGATCTCCACGTCGTCGCCGATCTCCGACAGCTCCACCACCGCGGTCGGATGGATGCGCGCCCCCTTGCCCACCCGGCAGAGCGCCCGGCCGATCTTGTCGGGGCTGGCCCCCCGGGCCCGGGCCAGGATCGCCAGCACGATGCCGGTCTTGCGCCACCAGGGCGAGCCCTCGTAGTCGCGCTTGGCTTCGTGAACGGTGGCCGCCATGGCGAGCTGGTTCACCCGCAGGATGTGGCTCCAGTGGTGAACCTGCTGGGCGAGGCAGGGACCGATGCGGATCTTGCCCATCGCGTGCTGAAAGGCCGGATGAACCCGCGGCAGCGGCATGTCTTCGAGGCCATGGGGCACCGCTCGCGCCGCCAGGCCCTCGAAGGTGGGTGAGCCGCCCGGATGCAGCGCCAGCTCGTAGATCCCCGGCCCCGGCACCTCCTGCAAGGGCCCGGTGAGCGACCACCAGTCGGCGTCGTCGATGTGCAGGCGCCCCGGCCCGGCCGCCACGAGGCGCCGCACCGCATCGGCCGAAAAGAAGGTGCGATCGGTGAAGAGCAGGTAGGGGCCCGACGCGGGGGCCCGCTCCAGCAGCGGGATGCCCAGGCTGGCCAGCACCCCTTCCTGCCAGCTTTGCAGGGTGCCGTTGCCCACCGGCACCGCGCCGACGCGGTCGCCGAAGGGCTCGATCGAGGTGCCCGTGTCGAGGCGCAGCGCGCCCTGCACCAGGCCGATTCGCTTCATCGCGGCTCCGGGGGCGCCAGGGCCCGCTCGAGGTCTCGCACCACCCAGCGCGCACCCAGCGCCAGCGCATCTCGCAGGGCCGCCTCGGCCGTGGCCCGCGCCTCGGCCTCGGCGCCGCAGTCGCGGTGGTGCTGGGCCAGCAGCCACTGCGCCGTCAGCGCGCCCTCCTTGTCTTGCAAGGCGAAGAGCCGCTTGCCCGCCTTGACGATCCGCTCGGCCACGGCCTCATCGTCCTTGCCCGACCCGCCTTCTTCGCGCAGGCGCCGGGCGTCGAGCAAGGCCAGGAAGGGGTCGTTCATCACCACCCCCACCTCCCAACCCATCGACACGGCCAGCTCGCGGCTCTGGGTGAAGGCCGCCCAGGCCCGGCCGGCCTCGCCCTGGCGGAACCAGGCGTCGCCGATGTTGTGCAGGTTGGTGGCCATGCCCTGGCGGTAGCCGAGCCCCTTGCGCAGGTCCAAGGCCTCGCGAAAGCGCTCGATCGCCACGCCGAAGCGCTCGGCGACGAGGTGCACGAGGCCTGTGTTGTTGAGGACCCGCCCCAGCAGGATGCGATCATTGGCCTCTCGCGCCGCCGCCTCGGCCGC
>JBEIQK010000652.1:0-3842 GCA_040376505.1 Alphaproteobacteria bacterium
CACCCGCTCGTAGACACCGTTGAACGCGATGACGACAGCGTAGAGCCGCGCGTCCGCGAGCGGGTTGCCGGCGGCATCCACGACCGTTCCCGACATGCCCGCGGCGGGATCGAGCCAGATCTGGAGCTCGCCGGCCCGCGGCACGCCGAAGAAGACCACCAGCGTGTCATCCTGGGCCCGCTGCACCACCCCGCCAAAGCGCTCCACCGTGGCCCGCACCCGCTTCAAGAAGCGCTCGTGACGGCGCACCACCTCCTCGATGTCGAGGCGGGCGCTGGCGTCGGTGAAGCCCACCACCTCGGCGACCAGCACCACCACGCCCTTTCGCTCGCCCTCCGGCGCGCGGATCCGCGCGGTGTCGAGCTCCTCGGGGTTGGACTGGCCCGAGTGGGTGGTAACGGTGGCCTCCACCCGGGTCGGCGCGGCGGGCACCCGGCGGAGGTCGGCCAGCAGCCCTTCGAGGTCGATGGGCTGCACCCGCTCGGCGCTCTCTTCGGCGAAGAGCCCGCGCAGAAAGCCGCGCAGAGCGGGGGCGTCGGCCCGCATCCGGCTTCGGTAGAGAAAGTCCCAGAGGTCTTCTTCGGCCTCCTCGGCCCGCCCGGGGCGCCCGGCCGGGTCGGCGCTGAGCATCCGCTGCAAGACGGACCACAGGGCGTCGGGGATCTCGGGGTTCTCGATGCGCGGATCCGGCACGTCGGCGGCCAGCACCCGCTTGAGCTTGGCGTCGGCGTCGGTCTCGTGAAAGAGACGGTGGCCCACCAGCAGCTCGTAGAGCACCACCCCGGCGGCGTAGATGTCGGCCCGCCGGTCGATCGACTGCCCGGCGGCCTGCTCGGGCGACATGTAGGCGAACTTGCCGCCGCGGCCCGGGCCCTCTTCTTCGGCCACCCCTTCGATCAGCAGCCTGGCGACGCCAAAGTCGAAGAGCTTCACCTCGCCTTCAAAGCTGAGCAGGATGTTGTGGGGGCTCACGTCGCGGTGGCCGAGGTGCAGCGGCCGGCCCGCCGGATCGGTGAGGGCGTGGGCGTAGCCGAGGCCCCGCAGCAAGCTGGTGACCACATGCACCGCGAGGTGCAGGGGAAAACGCCCCCCCTCCCGCCGAAGGGCCCGACCGACCTGGGTCAGATCCCGACCGTGAATGTGCTCCATGGCGATGTAGTGGTCATCGCCCACCTTTCCCAGCTCGTAGATCTGTACGATGTTGGGATGGTTCATGCTGGCGGAGATGCGCGCCTCTTGAATGAACATCGAGACGAAGCGCTGCGACCGGGCCAGCTCGGGCAGGATCTTCTTGATGACGAGCTTCTTTTCGAAGCCCTCGGCGCCAAAGCTGCGGGCCAGGAAGACCTCAGCCATGCCGCCGGTCGCGAGATGCAAGAGCAGCTCGTACTTGCCAAACCGGACTGGTAAATCGACGCCCACGATGAGCCCTACCCGCAAAGCCCGCTGCGCGCTACGAGGCGCCCCATGCGCGGGCTGTACCCCATTCTTCCCATCCGTGAAATCGTGCTTCTACCGGGCATGATTACGCGAATTCAGATCACTCACCCCCAGGCGGTCTCCGCCGTGGAGTTTCACCTCCAGCATGCCCGGCCCCTGGTGGTCGTGCCCCAACTCGGCGTGGACGTCGATGACATCCTGCCCGAAGACCTCAACCCGATCGGCTGCCTCGCGGTGGTGCAAAAGGTGGTGCGCCTCGGCGACGGCACGCTCCGCCTGCTGATCGAAGGGCAGGCGCGCGTCTCGGTCAGCGGTGTGCGCAACGATCCCGAGGCCGGCCTCTCCGCCACTGCCCGCCCCGAGCGCGAGGGCGTCACCAGCCCCGAGCAGGTCGACGCCCTGGCCCAGAAGGTGCGCGAGGGGCTCAAGGCGCTGATCAACAGCCAGCCCAGCCATGTTCCCAGTCTTGGCCGGGTCGCCGATCTGGAGATGCCGCCCGGCCGTCTCGCCGACATGGTGGCGGCCAACCTCACGCTGCCCCACCCCGCGCGCCTCACCTACTTGAACGAGCTGTCGGTCGACGCCCGCCTCGACAAGGTGGTCCTCGATCTGGCGCGCGAGCAGGAGCTCTTCAACATCGCCGCCCGCGTCCAGAAAGAAGTCCAGACCACGATGGACCGCCAGCAGCGCGAGTACTACCTGCGCGAGCAGATCCGCGGCCTGCGCAAAGAGCTGGGCGAGGTCCCCGAGGCCCTGGACGAAGCCTCGGCCCTCGAAAAGAAGCTGCGCGAAGCCGGGATGCCCGCCGCCAGCCTCGAAGAGGCCCTGCGCGAGTTGGAGCGCCTCCGGCGGATGCACCCCGACGCCGCCGAGTACACGGTCACCCGCACCTGGCTGGAGTGGCTGGCGGCAATGCCCTGGTCTGTCACCACCGAGGACAAGACCGACATCCACGAGGCCGCCCGCGTCTTGGACGAAGACCACTACGGCCTGGAGAAGGTCAAAGACCGCATCTTAGAGTACCTCGCCGTGCGCCAGCTCAACCCCACCGGAAAGGGGCCTGTGCTCTGCTTCCTCGGGCCCCCCGGCGTTGGAAAGACCTCGCTCGGGCGCTCCATCGCCAAGGCGCTCGGCCGCAACTTCCAGCGCGTCAGCCTGGGCGGCGTCAAGGACGAGGCCGAGATCCGCGGCCACCGGCGCACCTACGTCGGCGCCCTGCCCGGCCGCATCATCCACGCCATGAAGCGGGCCGCCAGCCGCAATCCGGTCATCATCTTGGATGAGATCGACAAGATCGGCAAGGATCAGCGCGGCGACCCCTCCAGCGCCCTGCTTGAGGTGCTCGACCCCGAGCAGAACCACGAGTTCTCCGACCACTACCTCGACGTGGCCTTCGATCTGTCGCAGGTGCTCTTCATCTGCACCGCCAACCAGGGCGACCCCATCCCCTCGGCCCTCTACGATCGCCTCGAGATCATCGAGATCCCCGGCTACATCCTGGAAGAGAAGCTGGAGATCGCCCGGCGCCACCTGCTCCCCCGGGCCCGCATTGCTCACGGCCTGCGCGAAGATCAGCTCCAGGTCAGCGCCGAGGCCGTCCGCGGCGTGGTCGAGGCCTACACCCACGAGGCCGGCGTGCGCGGGCTGGAGCGCCAGTTGGGCTCGCTACACCGCAAGGTCGCCCGCAAGGTGGTCGAGGGCGCCACCGAGGCCTTCGTGGTCGCCAACGAGGCCGACGTCACCACGCTCCTCGGTCCGCCGCGCCACTTGCGCGAGGTGGCCGAGGCCGCCACCCAGCCCGGCATCGTCATCGGCCTCGCCTGGACCGAGGCCGGCGGCGACATCCTCTTCATCGAGGCCACCGGCTACTCCGGCGCCGGCGGCGGGCTCAAGCTCACCGGCAAGCTCGGCGAGGTGATGAAGGAGTCGGTGGAGGCCGCGCTCTCGGTGATCCGCACCCGGGCCGACGCGCTCGGCATCGATCCCGCCGTCTTCCGCGACGGCACGCTGCACGTGCACGTTCCGGCCGGCGCCATCCCCAAGGACGGCCCCTCGGCCGGCGTGGGCATGGTCACCGCGCTCATGAGCCTGCTCACCGGCCGCGTGGTGCGCCCGGCCCTGGCGATGACCGGCGAGATCACGCTGCGCGGGCGCGTCATGCAGGTGGGCGGCATCAAGGAGAAGGTGCTGGCCGCCCGCCGGGCTGGCGTCACCGAGGTGATCCTGCCGGCCCGCAACAAGGCCGACCTGGAGGACATCCCCGCCCCGCTGCGCTCTGAACTGCGCTACCACTTCGTCGACACCGTCGACGAGGTGCTGGCCCTGGCGCTGGAGGCCGAGGCCCGCTTTCCGGCCTTCGCCCCCAAGCCGGCCCCCAATGCCTAGCCCCGGGGGTCCATCGG